>NZ_CABFVA020000075.1 GCF_902143375.2 Methylacidimicrobium tartarophylax
TCCGGGCCGGTCGATACCGGCCAGGGACGACGGAAAAGGGCATGAGCACAAGAGCTTGGAAGCGAGTAAACTTCGGAAAGATTGCGGAGACGGTGCGCTTGCCGAATCTGATTGAACATCAGATTCGGTCTTATGAGGAGTTTCTCCAATTGGGCGTTCCCGCGAACGAGCGGAAGCCGGAAGGCCTGCACGGTGTCTTTCTCGAAGTCTTTCCTATCGAGAGCTATGACGGGAAAGTGCGGCTGGAATACCTTTTCTACGAGTCGACTGCGCCGAAGTTCTCACCGCTTCATTGTCTGCAAAACGGGGAGACCTATGCAGCGGCGTTGTATGTGACGTTCCGGCTACGGGACGAAAACGGGATCAAGGAAGAGCGCGTCTACATGGGTGAGCTTCCCCTGATGACCGACCATGGAAGCTTCGTCATTAACGGCGCGGAGCGGGTGATCGTCAGCCAGTTGCACCGTTCGCCGGGAATCTGCTTCGAGTCGAGCCTTCACCTGAACGGCAAGATGCTCTACTCCTTCCGCGTCATCCCGGATCGAGGCACCTGGCTCGAGGTTACTTTCGATACGAGCGACCTTCTGCACGTCCATCTGGATCGAAGAAAGAAGCGGAGAAAGTTCCTCGTCACCACGCTGCTTCGGGCCCTCGGCCATGGAAGCGACGAAGATATCCTTAGCCTCTTCTATCCAATCGAAGAACTCGACCTCGAAGCAGCTCCGCCAAGCGAGGAGGATCTCCCCAACAAAGTGCTCGTGCGCGAGGCGCGCGATCCCCGGGATGCGGAGAAGGTTCTTGTGAGAGGATTGGAGCCGCTTACGAAAACGGCGGTTCGGCTTCTGCTGGAAGCCGAGGTCAAGACGATTCAGGTGGTCGACATCCGGGAGGAAGACGCCATCGTCAAGTGCCTTCGCCGGGATCCCGCGCACGATCAAGCAGAGGCTCTCAAAGAGATCTACCGGCGCTTACGGCCGGGAGATCCGCCGACGGAAGCCAACGCGCGGCTACTGCTCAAGAGGCTTCTTTTCGATCCCAAGCGTTACGACGTGGGACGAGTCGGCCGATACAAGATCAATCAGAAGCTGGGGATCGACACGAATTTGGACACGCGGACCTTGACGCCCGAAGACATCGTGGCAGCCACGCGTTATCTGATCGCACTCCAGCACGGAGAAGGAACGACCGACGACATCGACCATTTAGGGAATCGGCGCGTACGGAGCGTGGGCGAGCTTGTAGCGAGCCAGTGTCGGATCGGATTGGCGCGAACGGAGAGGCTCGTCAAGGAGCGAATGACTCTGTTTGATGTCAATGCCGAGGGAATGACGCCGCAGAAGCTCATCAATCCAAAGGCGCTCTCTGCCACGATTCGTGACTTTTTTGCACGGAGCCAACTCTCGCAGCTGATGGACCAGATCAATCCGCTTTCGGAGATCACTCACAAGCGGAGACTTTCGGCACTCGGGCCCGGTGGACTCTCCCGGGAACGGGCGGGCTTCGAGGTGCGCGACGTTCATCCTTCGCACTACGGCCGCATCTGTCCGATCGAGACTCCGGAAGGACCGAACATCGGCCTCATCGCTTCGATGTCCTGCTTTAGCCGCTTCAACGACTACGGATTTCTGGAGACTCCCTACCGGAAGGTGGTGAATGGCAAGGTAACGGACGAAATCCTCTACTTTACCGCCGATCAGGAAGAAAATGTGATTATCGGGATGGCCAGCACGCCCGTCGGGGAAGGTGGGCTCATCCAGACCAAGCGCGTCGCTGTCCGCTTCCGCGGCGAATTCATGGAGGTCGATCGGGAAAAAGTCAACTTTCTCGACGTCTCCTCCAAGCACATGGTGTCCGTCGCGACCGCTCTCATTCCGTTTCTGGAGCACGACGATGCCAACCGCGCTCTCATGGGTTCGAACATGCAGCGGCAGGCAGTGCCTCTGCTCAGCCCGGAAGCTCCGATCGTGGGGACCGGGATGGAGCGTCGGGTCGTCGAAGACGTTGGCGCGGTCCTCCTGAGCGATGTCGATGGGAAGGTTGTCTCGGTGAGCGCAACCGAAATTGTGATTGAGCCGACGTCAGGCGAAGTCGAGAAGAAGAAAAGGGGCCGGCACGAGGGCGGATTGCGCACCTTCTCGCTCCGGAAATTCATGCGGTCGAATGCGGGGACATGCATCAACCAGAAGCCGATCGTCCGAAAGGGCGACATGGTGAAGCGGGGAGATGCGCTCGCGGACGGCCCGTCCACGGATAACGGGGAGCTGGCTCTCGGGCAGAATCTGCTCGTCGCCTTCATGCCGTGGAATGGTTATAACTTCGAGGACGCGATTGTTCTCTCCGAGCGGCTGGTCAAGGAGGATCTCTTTACCAGCGTCCACATCGACGAGTTTGAGATTATCGCCCGGGATACGAAGTTGGGTCCTGAGGAGATCACCAGAGATATTCCAAACGTCGGAGAGGAGGCGCTCAAGAATCTCGGGAACGACGGCATCGTGCGGATCGGCGCGGAGGTGAAACCCGGTGACATCCTGGTCGGAAAGATCAGCCCGGTGAGCGAAACCGAGCTCGCTCCGGAGGAGCGGCTGCTGCGCGCGATCTTCGGTGACAAGGCTGCCGATGTGAAGGATTCGTCGCTGCGCGTCCCATCCGGCACAAGCGGCATCGTCATGGATGTGCGCTCGATCAGCCGCCAGACGAAAGCCGAGAAGGAAAAACTCGGCTTAAGCGAAGCCAAGCAGAAGATTAAAGAGATCGAAGGCCGCTACGAGCAAAAAGAGAGCGAGCTCAAGGAAGAACTCACTCAGGCGCTCTCGAACATCCTGCTGAACGAAAAAATTCCTCTGGATGTCGTGGATGCGGAAACCGGAGAGATTCTGATTCCGGCGAATCGCAAGATTACCAAGACCCTCCTGCGGAAAATGGCCGCTTGTTGCGACCACATCGAGATCGACCCCAGCCCCATACGCACAAAGATCTTTGAGATCATCGGAAGTTTCGGGTCGAAGTTTGAGCAGATTCGCAACGACAAGGAAGGCGAACTCGATCAAGTGGAAAGCCGGGAGGACATCGAGCCGGGAATCGTAAAACAGGTTAAGGTCTATATTGCCAGCAAGAGGAAGATCTCCATCGGGGATAAGATGGCAGGGCGGCATGGAAACAAGGGAGTGGCTTCCCGCATCGTTCCTGTCGAGGATATGCCTTTCCTGCCGGACGGCACACCGGTCGATATTGTTCTCAACCCTCTGGGCGTGCCTTCTCGAATGAATGTCGGGCAAGTGCTGGAGACGCACCTGGGCATCGCCGCTAGAAAATTAAAGTTTTCGGTGGCCACTCCCGTCTTTGACGGGGTGAAAGAGGAAGAGATCCGGAAGTTCCTCCGGGAGGCAGAGCTCGACGAGGATGGCAAGACCGATCTCTACGATGGACGCACCGGCGATCGTTTCGATCAGCGCGTCGTGGTGGGTGTCATCTACATGATGAAGCTCAACCACATGGTGGCCGACAAGATTCACGCCCGTGCGGTCGGACCGTATGCGCTGGTGACTCAGCAACCGTTGGGAGGAAAGGCGCAGTACGGGGGGCAGCGTTTTGGAGAGATGGAAGTGTGGGCGATGGAGGCCTACGGGTCGGCCTACACGCTCCAAGAAATGCTTACCGTGAAATCGGACGACGTTTTAGGGAGGACGCGGATCTACGAGACCATCGTAAAAGGAGAGAACTACCTGGAGCCCGGTCGCCCGGAATCGTTCAACGTCCTGGTCAAGGAGCTCCAAGGTCTCTGCCTCGACCCGAAGATCGCCGTTCGGGCACCCTCGGATACCGAGTTGACGGGTGGAGAAGCTCGGAAGACTCCGGCCGGCCCAGAGGCGGCATAATCACCCATCCCGCTTGTTCGATGGAAAGAGAGAAGACGTTTGGAAAAGGCGCAACGCGCTGGAGGGATAGTATGGATACCGAAAGCATGACGGCTCGAGAGATTCTGGGGCTGGAACGGTCGAGCGATTTCAACGAAGCGTGCATCACCATCGCTTCGCCGGAAACAGTGGAATCGTGGAGCAAAGGGGAAGTCAAAAACCCCGAAACGATCAATTATCGGACCTTCAAGCCCGAAAAAGGAGGCCTCTTCTGCGAACGAATCTTCGGTCCGACCAAAGATTGGGAGTGCGCCTGCGGTAAGTATAAGCGCATCAAGTACAAGGGAGTTGTCTGCGATCGATGCGGAGTCGAGGTGACTCTCTCGCGGGTCCGCCGGCAGCGAATGGGCCACATCCGACTTGCCGTGCCGGTGGGGCATATCTGGTTTCTCAAATGCATGCCGAGCCGGCTCGGGCTCATGATGGATATGACGGCCCGCGACCTCGAGCGGGTGATCTACTACGAAGACTATCTGGTCATCGATCCAGGACAGACCCAATTGCGCCCCAAGCAACTCCTCACCGAGCAGGAATATCGGGATGCGGTCGCACAGTACGGGGAGGGATCGTTCGTCGTCAAGATGGGAGCGGAGGCCGTGCGGGATTGCTTGCGGCAACTCGATCTGGAAGAGATCGCTTCCCAGCTCACGCTGGGCATGGAGCAGACCCGCAGCAAGCAACTCCGCAAGAAGATGGCAAAGCGGCTGAAGCTGGTACAAGGCTTCCTGAGCATCGGGACGCGGCCGGAGTGGATGATCCTCGAGATCTTGCCGGTCATTCCCCCCGATCTTCGGCCTCTAGTCCCCCTGGAAGGAGGGCGTTTTGCGACTTCGGATCTCAACGACCTCTATCGGAGGGTGATCAACCGGAATAATCGACTTCGCACTCTTTTGCAGCTGAAAACTCCGGAGGTCATCATTCGGAATGAAAAGCGCATGCTGCAGGAAGCGGTCGACGCCCTTCTGGATAACGGCCGCCATGGTAGGGCCGTGACCGGAGTCGGGAATCGGCCGCTCAAGTCGCTTTCGGACATGCTCCGCGGGAAGACGGGCCGTTTCCGCATGAACCTCTTGGGGAAGCGGGTCGACTACAGCGGGCGCTCCGTGATCGTCGTCGGACCTGAGTTGAAGCTCAATCAGTGTGGATTGCCCAAGAAGATGGCTCTGGTTCTCTTCGAGCCGTTCATGATTCGGAGGCTTCGGGAACTCGGACACGTCCATACGGTGCGAAGCGCCAAGAAGATGATCGAGAAGCAAGATCCCCTGGTCTGGGACGTTCTCGATCAAGTCACCCAGGGCCACCCGGTGCTTTTGAATCGAGCGCCCACGCTACATCGCCTTTCGGTGCAGGCCTTTGAACCGGTTCTGATCGAAGGCGACGCCATCCGGATTCATCCCCTGGTTTGTACCGCTTACAACGCGGACTTCGATGGCGATCAGATGGCGGTTCACGTGCCTCTTTCGATCGAAGCGCAAATGGAGGCCCGGCTGCTGATGCTTGCCTCCCAGAATATTTTTTCCCCGTCTAGTGGACGTCCAATCATGACGCCCACCCAGGACATCACGCTTGGCTGCTACTACCTCACACAGGCGCCTCACCGGCTTCCTCCGGGGTCTCCGCAGCCACGGCGTCCCATTTTCTCCGACGCGGACGAAGTGCTCTTTGCGTTGGGAGAGGGTGTCGTCAAGACGCATCTTCCCATCCTCTTCGCCAACCCCGATTTCGGTCGCAACACGCTCTACGGGGACAAGGAGAAGAAATTCATTGAAACGACCCCGGGCAGAGTGATTTTTAACCAGATTTGGCCGAAAGATCTGGGCTTTTTCAATAAGCCCGCGGGCAAGAAGCAACTCGGCGATCTCATCCTCCGCTGCTACCAGCTGGTCGGCCGGGAAGAGACTGCGGTTTGCCTCGACCGGCTCAAGCGCGTAGGATTTCAGGAGGCGACTCGGGCAGGGATTTCCATCGGGATGAGCGACATGACGATCCCGGAAGAGAAACCTCGGGTGATCGCCAAGGCACAGGACCGCGTGACCGTGGTCGAGCGCCAGTACCGCTCGGGCGCCATTACCGATGGGGAGCGTTACAATAAGATCGTCGACATCTGGACCCAGGCGACGGACGAGATTTCGGGCCTCATCTTTCGCACCCTGGAAACCAGTCGGCTGCAGACCGAGTTTAATCCACTCTTTCTCATGGTCGATTCGGGGGCGCGGGGAAATCGTCAGCAGGTGCGGCAGCTGGCGGGTATTCGTGGCCTGATGGCGAAGCCCTCGGGCGAGATCATCGAGCGCCCCATCACTTCCAATTTCCGGGAAGGGCTCTCGGTTCTGGAATACTTCATCAGCACCCATGGTGCGCGGAAGGGCTTGGCGGACACTGCGCTCAAGACGGCGGATGCCGGCTATATGACCCGGAAGCTCCACGACGTAGCCCAGGATGTCGTGGTGACCGAAGAGGATTGTGGAACAACAAACGGTCTGGCCGTACAAGCGATCTACGAGGGAGACGAGGAGATCGTCAAGCTGAGCGACCGGCTTTATGGCCGCGTCCCGTGCGAGGACATTATCGACCCCGTCACCCGCAAGAAGGTGGTGGTGAGTGGGGAGATCATTGACGAGGCCAAGGTGCGCGCCATCGAGCAGTTGGGTGTCGAGCAAGTACGGATCCGGTCTACTCTCACTTGCGAAAGCAAATGGGGAGTGTGCGCCAAGTGCTATGGGCTCAATCTTGCGACCAATCGCATGGCCAAATTGGGCGAGTCGGTCGGGGTGATTGCCGCTCAGTCGATTGGCGAGCCAGGCACCCAGTTGACGATGCGGACCTTCCACATCGGCGGAACCGCTTCTCAGATTTTCAAACAGCCGCAGATCCGAGCCAAGAACGACGGCCAGGTTCAATATGTCGACCTGCGGGTCGTCCGTTCCCTGGATGGCAACTTCGTCGTCTTGAACAAATCCGGCTTCCTGTCGGTCGTCGACCTCACCGGGCGCGAACTCGAGCGTCATACCATCATCATGGGTAGCCTTGTTTCCGTTCCGGACGGCGGTGAAGTGAAGAAGGGGCAAGTGTTCGTTCAGTGGGATCCTTACAACGTGCCGGTTCTAACGGAAAAGGCCGGAGTAGTGGAGTTCCACGACATTCTCGAGGGGGTCACGGTCAAGAAGGAGCTCGACGAGGCGACCAAGCAGATCGGAACCGTCGTCATCGAGCATAAGCACGACCTCCACCCGCAGATCGTGATTCGGGATCCGCAGAGCGGTGAAGCTCTCGCCTTCTACAGCATCCCTGCGGCCGCTCGCATCGAAGTCAAGCCGAAGGAGGAGGTGGCGGCCGGTCAGCGGATCGCCCGGACACCGAGAAAGCTGGTCAAGACCAAAGATATCACGGGTGGTCTACCTCGCGTCGCCGAACTCTTCGAGGCGCGGCGCCCGAAGGACTCGGCGGAAATCGCGCGAATCGACGGAATCGTCGAAGACGGCGGTATCGTCCGCGGGAAGCGACGGCTCCTCATCCAGGAAGTGCAATCGGGCCAGGAAGAGGAACATCTGATTCCGCTCTCCAAGCATCTGATCGTCTTCAAAGGCGACGTTGTGCGCAAGGGTCAGCAGCTGACCGAGGGCCCAATTGTCCCGCAGGAGATTCTGGAGGTGGGCGGGGCCCAAGAGCTACAGGAATATCTTCTTAACGAAGTGCAGGAGGTCTATCGCCTCCAGGGCGTTGAGATCAACGACAAGCATATTGAGATCATTATCCGGCAGATGCTGCGCAAGGTGAAGATTCTCGATGCCGGAGACACTCTGTTCCTCTGGGGGGAGCAAGTGGACCGGCTGGAATTCGAGCGGGCGAACCGCGAAGTAGAGGCCAAGGGAGGAAAGCCCGCGGAAGGCGTGCCGGTACTTCTTGGCATCACCAAGGCCTCGGTGGAGACCGAGAGCTTCATCGCCGCCGCAAGCTTCCAGGATACGACGCGGGTCCTTACCGAAGCCGCGACGCTGGGCAAGATCGACAAGCTGCGAGGCTTCAAGGAAAACATCATCATGGGGCACCTGATCCCCGCCGGCACGGGATTCCGCACCTATCGCCATCTCAAGCTGGTGGAGCATGGTGAACCGCCCGTCCAACCTGTTTTAGCCGAGGAGGAAGCGTCAGCCGAAAGACCGCAGTGGAGTCAACTTCTGCAACGGGCTTCGGCGGACAGCCCAAGCGGGGAGTAGCTTGCACTTTCCACAAAGTTCGTAGCCGAGGGGACGCAGGCGACCCCATTCGCCGCGCCTCGGTACGAACTTTGTAAGGCTAGCTCTTCAGCCCTCTCCGCAGCCGGCAAAGCATTCGGCGGCCTTGACGGTGTTTGCAAGGAGCATGGCGATGGTCATGGGGCCCACTCCGCCTGGATTTGGCGTGAGCCAGCCGGCGACCTGGGATGCTTCCTTGAAGTGAACGTCTCCCACGATCCGGCTCTCTCCCGGAAGGGCAGGATCCGGAAGACGGGTGACACCCACGTCGACCACGACAGCTCCGGTCTTGATCATATCCCCTCGAACGAATTCCGCCCTTCCCAAGGCGGCGATCAAGAAGTCGGCACGCCGGCAATGCTCCGGAATCTGTCGGCTCTGGGAATGGAGAACCGTAACGGTGGCATCTCCCTGCGGGCCTTTGGCCAATAGGAGCGCCGCAAGGGGCTTGCCTACGATATTGCTCCTCCCCAGGATGACCACTTCCGCCCCCGCCGTGACCAGACCGTAGTGTCGGAAGATCTCGCAGATCCCTGCAGGGGTGCAGGGAGGGAAGCCGGAAGGATCTCCCAAGAGCAGCTTGCCGGCATTGATCGGATGAAAGCCGTCGATATCCTTGGAGGGGTCGATGGCTTGGCAGACCGTCTCCACCCGAATCTGCCGGGGAAGGGGCATCTGCACCAGGATGCCGTGGATCCGGGAGTCTCGATTCTTCTCCTCTAATCGGGTGAGGAGTTCTCGCTCGGTGGTCGAACCGGGCAGGGCAATCACTTCGGAAAGGATCCCGAGCTC
Organism: Methylacidimicrobium tartarophylax; assembly: GCF_902143375.2. Classification (GTDB taxonomy): domain Bacteria; phylum Verrucomicrobiota; class Verrucomicrobiia; order Methylacidiphilales; family Methylacidiphilaceae; genus Methylacidimicrobium; species Methylacidimicrobium tartarophylax. The sequence continues at coordinate 8,942 of NZ_CABFVA020000075.1, forward strand.
CTTCGCTCGTTTCTTCTTCATGTGCACGTAGAGTTCCGAGGCAGGATCTTCGCCGACTCGGAAAAAGATGACGGCCGGCTCCACCCCTCGCCGCCGGAGTTGGTCGACCCGCTGTCGGGTTCGCTCATGGACGGCAGCGGCAACCACGCGACCTTCTAATAATTTTGCGCCTTGCATCTTTCCCCTCCTCCTGGCACGACCGGCGCTACACAGTCTCGCAAGAGGGGAAGAAGACCCTCGCGAAACGAGGGATAAAGCGGCTTCCATCCCAGTGCGCGAGCCTTGGCGTTCGAAATCCTCTTGTGCGTTCGCCTCCGCTTCGAGGAAGCTGCCCTGCTTTCTCCGCTCTGCGGTGGCTGGCTCTTTCCCAGGGTGCTCGCCAACCATCCGTAAAATCGACTTTCTCTAACCGGTTCGTCATCCACCAGGTTGACGATTTCCCGACGACGATGCAAGGCAAGGAAGTGAAGGATAGCGGCGGCGACGTCGTCTCGATGAATCTGATTGATCCATCGATCGATGGTTGAAACCGTCGCCTCGCCGCTCAAGAACCGATCGAGAAGCCGGGTCCGGCCGGGGCCGTAAATCCCGGCGATTCGGAGAACGACCCCATCCGCAGCTAATACCGCTTCCTCCGCTTCCCGAAGAATGCGGCTGGTTTCCGAATCGGGCTCGGCACGGGATTCCTCATCGACGATCTCGCCGGTCATCTGGCCGTAAACCGAAGTCGACGAGAGGAAAAGAAGGGGGGTTCCAGGGAAACGTTGGCACGCGTGCGAAAGCCCCGTGAGAAAAACGTTTCGGTATTCGGCCGTTCCTCCACGGGAAGAAGAGGGGCCGTAGAGGAGGAGATCGGGAGTCTTCGTCAGCTTCTCCCACTCCTTGCGGGACCCGATGTCGCCCACCAGGGCCGGAATGTCCAGGTCGCTTAGCCGCGCTCGACTTTTCTCCGTACGTACCCATGCTTGCAAACCGATCCGCCGCTCGCGGAGGAGTTGGGCGACCCGGGTACCCACATAGCCGCAACCGACTAAGAGGATCTTCGCGGGGAAACTCATGGAGGGTAGGCCCTTTCGAGGCAATCTGCGTCCATTTCGCTCGGAAGAAAAGAGGCATTTTCTCTTTTCCAGGGTTGCCCTCGTCCCGTGCTGTTGCCTCGCCCTTCGAAATCGCTCCAGCCGGCTCTTGCCCCTCCGAGCTGGGAGAAGAGAGTGTGTCGACTCGGAAAAAGCCGTTGCGGGAACCAGGGAGAGCGCCCATATAGGTATCCATGCGATCTGTTTTACGCTCGGCCGGGCCTCGCCCCCTAGGGAGAGCCGGGAGCTGAGGATACGCTCCGGAGCGCCGCATAGTGGCGGAATCCAACGGGAGGAAAGGAAAAGCGAAAATGGCCAAGGGGAAGCGCTCCGAGCGATCCCATCCACGATGGGTCGTCAAACTGGGAACGGGGATTTTGAGCACTCCGGCAGGAGATCTCGATCTGCCGCAGATCCGCCGACTGGTCCAGCAGGTCGCCATCCTCGAGGGACAGGGCTTGGAGATCGTTTTGGTCAGTTCCGGAGCAATCGGGAGTGGAATGGGACTCTTGGGATATCGAAGGCGACCGACGGCGATCGAGGAGCTGCAAGCTTGTGCGGCAGTCGGACAGCCGCAGTTGATGCGCCTTTACGAGGAGCTCTTCTCCGAGCGCGGCTTTCATGTTGCCCAGCTCTTGCTGACCTACCTGGACTTGGACAGCCGTACTCTCTACGAAAATGCTCAGAAGACGATCGAGCATCTGCTGGCTCGAGGAGTCTTCATTCCCGTAATCAATGAAAATGACGTAGTTTCCTACGAGGAGATCAAATTTGGGGATAATGATCGGCTCTCCGCCCACGTAGCCGCCATGGTGCAGGCGGACAAGCTGATCATCCTCTCCAACGTTCCCGGCTTGCGGGAACGGAACGACGATGGGGGGAGGATCATCCCCTTGGTCGAAAGGATCACGGGGGAAATCGAAGCAATGGCGGGAAAAACGCGGAGCGAGCGCTCCGTGGGCGGAATGGTGACAAAAGTAGACGCGGCTCGGATCGCCGGAAGCGCGGGAATCCCCATGCAGATCGCCGATGGTCGGGAAACGGAGATCCTCCAGAGGATTGCCGCCGGCGAGTCCGTGGGCACCCTTTTCCTGGCAGGGGGGAAGCCATGATCCCGTTGGAAGAACAGATCGAGACCATCTGCCGAGAGGCCAAGAAAGCCTCCCGGGAGTTGGGTCGGATCGAAGCGGCAAAGCTTGACGCTGCGTTGCGGGCAATCGGAGTCTCCTTAGCGGAGGCGTGGCCGCGGATTGAAGAGGCCAATCGGCTCGATCGGAAAGAAGGGCGCAAGCAGGGATTGGGGTCGGCTCTGCTCGATCGCTTGACCCTTTCGCCCAAAGTGTTTGCCTCGCTGATTCGCGGAGTCGAAGAGGTCCGGAGCTTGCCCAGTCCGATCGGGCGGATTCTCGAGGAGAGAACTCGCCCGAACGGACTTTTGATCCGCAAGGTGCGCGTCCCTATCGGGGTCATCGGAGTGATCTACGAGAGCCGTCCTAACGTGACCGTCGATGTGGCCACCCTCTGCCTGAAAGCGGGTAATGCGGTGGTCCTTCGCGGCGGCAGCGAGGCCATCCACTCCAATGTCGCTCTTGCGGAAGCCCTGCGGCAAGGACTCGCACGGGCGGGATTGCCTCCTGCGGCGGTGCAACTCCTGCCGATGGTTGACCGGGCGTCGATTCCGATCCTCTGCCGCCAGCGGCGCTATCTCGACCTCCTAATCCCTCGAGGAGGTCAGGGTCTCATTGAGACGGTCGTCTGCCACGCTCAGGTGCCGGTCATCAAGCATTTTCAAGGCATCTGTCATGTCTTTGTCGAAGCCCGTGCCGATCTCGAGATGGCGCGAAAGATCGTGCTCAACGCAAAATGTCAGCGACCCGGGGTCTGCAACGCGATGGAAACATTGCTGGTCGATCGGAGCATTGCTCCTGCATTTCTTCCCGAGATGGTCCGAGAGTTGCAAGCCCGTGGCGTGGCCATTCGCGGCGACGAGGCCACGCGGCAATTCGGGGGCTCCGGCGTTGCTCCGGCGTCTCCCGAAGACTGGGCGACCGAGTACCTCGACTTAACTCTATCCGTGCGCGTGGTCGATGGATTGCCCGAGGCGCTCGCCCACATCGAGCAGTTCGGCTCGAGCCATTCCGACGCCATTGTGACGGAAGACCGGACGACGGCGGAAGAATTTCTCCGATCCGTCGATTCAGCGGTGGTCTACTGGAATAGCTCCACCCGCTTTACCGACGGAGGGGAGTTCGGCTTTGGAGCCGAGGTCGGGATCAGCACCGACAAGATCCATGCGCGCGGTCCGATGGGGGTGGACGAGCTTACTTCCTACAAATACGTCGTCGTCGGCTCCGGACAAATCCGGGAATAGGGCAGCCTGCCTGTCTCCCAAGCGTTCTCCTGCGGCTTCCGCAATGGGTCTGTCTTGTTCTCCACACCTCTCGGATACGATCTTTGTAAGATATGCAGGCTAACGTTTTTCCGGAGGGGTGTTTTTCTTCTTTCGCTTCGGCTTCTCCGGAGCGGTCCCTTTCTGGACATCCTCGCAGGGAGACCCGCCAACCTCGTCCTCCAAGGGCTCCTCTTCGAAATCTTCGTCGAACGGGCCTTCCTCCCGGTCCTCCTCTTCCTCTTCGTCTTCGTCAAAAAGGCCCAGCGCTTCGTGCTTGAGCGCGTTCACCATCAACTCGTTGAAGCTCGAGAATTCCGCAGCGGGCTCGAGTGTGTCGGCATGAAGGGCAAAATATTTCCGTTCCGGGAAGGAATAGGCATAGCGGAAAAGATCGGAATGGCCGAGCAGGAGATATTCCGGCTGTCTGCGGAAATTCTGCGTGGCGAGATTTTCCGCCATGAGGCCCGGCAGGAACTGATCCCCCTCTTCCTCTTGGTCAATCGCGTAAAAGACGACCCCATTGTGGGCCAAGCCGTCCGCCAGCAGGAGGAGGTCGAGATAATCTGCCGGAATCCTGATTCCATACCGTTCTTCCACCTCTTGGGCGTAGGCTTGCACCCGTGCCAGCGGACGACCGACGAAGGGTCGAAAACCCGCTGCCTGCTCTTCTTCGTTCACGAGCGCTACGTAGGTTTTGTAGTTCATAGGTAACTCCCGGTATCCTCGCTAAGGTTAACGATCATAGGCAGGCCCGTTATGGGTACGATGGGATCGAGCGGATCGAAGGATTGCGGAATTTGGATTCGATGAACGCTCATGAATCTTACTAGCTTCCGGAAGAATCGGCAATGGGACTTTTGCCTTGTGATCGATGGGAAGGGTGGAGCCGTCGAGCCGCGCTCCGGCCGGTAAAAACTGCCGCGCGAACGAGGCGCCCTCTGCGGCAGCCCATTTCCTGGCCTCCTGCTCGCGCTCCGGGTCACGGTTCTCCGGCCGATAATAGATGCTCTGATAGGTTCGAATCGCCCCCCGGTATTCCACAGGAACTTCGTACGGCAATTTTCCGGCGGCTCGGGAGAAAGCGACCAGACGCCGCTGCCAGCTGGTCGGGAGCTCCGCCTTCGGATCGAGGCGTTTGAGTTCCCTCTTCACTTGGTCCACGCTCTCGAAAGCCTTGCGGGTCGGAGGATAAAAGGGAAAGAGGGGGCGGGGAATATAGGCGTCCGTCACCGAGCCCGGGGGAAGATTGAGTTGTGGATGGAGAAGAGCGGCGTGGAGGAAGTGATGGGCATTCTCCCGGTTATTGCCGCTGGTGAAGGTGGAGATGACGACCAGATTGCTCGGATCATTCGGGCTTCTGCCGTCCAGACGGGCCACGCTCTTCTGAACGACATGGTGGCAATTCCAGAGGTCCGGGCGGTGCTCGGCCTCTTGCGCTTCTTTGCGGACACCCCGAGGAAGGATCGCCTCGACCTGAAAGAGCGTCGTCCGATCGCGCAAAGTTCCATCCCGATCGAAGACCTCCTCCCACTTTCTTCTAGGTACTTGCCCGCGCTCCATCATTGAGACCCCTTCCTTGCCGACGGCGAGCAGAGCCAGTGCCCGCGTCGTCGGGTTGCGAGTCAGTGCAGCCAGAAATTGCGGCCGCGTCCGGTTGTACTCTCGAACGACCTTGCGGTAAGTCTCGCCATCGCGGTCTAGGGTACGAACTCGCACCTTTTCGAGTGCGATGCCGGGCGCGGCGGGCGGGGTTTCCCGGATCCGTTCAACCGTTCCAATCTGTTCCAGGCCCTGCAGCATCGTTTGGACCTTCCTCTGCATGCCGGGGGAAGGTTCGATCGGTGCACGATATCGAGTTTTGCTCATCCATCTGCCTCTGAGACGCTCCTTTCTCTTGGTTAGGCGATCGGTTCTCTCCGCGCATCCGGCCTTTCTGCTCGACTTCCCGTGCGGAAGGTTCTTCATCGTTGCAGCGTCGGCGGCAGAGGAGAGGAGAGCGGGACGAAATCCGCCGAACCGGGCGCTCTTCGTATAAAAGGATGGAGCGGCTGGAAGGAGAATCGAGATGGGTAAGATAGTCTTGTCGTCGGAAAGGGCGTCCGGATCCGCTACGACTGGGGCGTGGTTACGCGGAAAATTCCTCGGAGGTCTCTTCGTCTTGCTTCCCGCAGTGCTGACCCTTTGGGTGCTCCAGCTCGTTTACGGGATTGTCAACCGTCCGGCGGACGCGTTTCTCGTCCTTTTGGTGAAGGCACATCTTCTGCCTGGCTCCACCTTCATCCTGCAGCATCTCGGAGGGCACATTCCGGGGGCAGGGTTTGTCATCAGCCTGCTCGTCGTGCTCTTCGTCGGCATTGCAGCAGGGAACTTTGTCGGCTCCTCGCTGCTACGAGCAGTGGAACGAGTTGTGGAACGAGTTCCGCTCGTCAGCCTCGTCTATGGGACGGCAAAACAGACCGTGGATGCCCTGCGGAACTTGGGAGGCTCCGATACGAAAACCTTCCAATCAAGCCCCGTGGTTTACGTATCGCTCTCGGAGCCTGGGCCCAGACTGCTCGGTTTCGTCACCGGTCGTACGGAAGCCAAATCGGGCGACCAACCGCTTTGCACCGTATTCATTCCGACCTGCCCGACGCCTTTCAGCGGGTTCTTAGTGGTGGTGCCGGAGGCCGCCCTGGCCACCGCGCCCGAGTTTTCCTACGAGGACGTACTCAAGCTCTGTTTTTCGTACGGGCTGATTAGCCGCCGTTCGTCGCAAATTTCGTAGCCGCAGGAGAAAGCTTGTGAGAAATGGCGGTTAACTCTTCCAAGGAAGGGTCAGCAGCCCGATCAGAACCGCGGCCAAGCCAATTCGATACCAGGCAAAGGGGATGAAGGTGTGACTTTGGACGTAACGCAAGAGCCACTGGACAGAGGCGAATCCGGTGATTCCCGAGACGACAAAGCCGATGAGGAGAGTGCTCCAAGAGTCCGAGGGTAGGTTGTGAAAAAAATGGGTCTCCTGGACCAACGAAAAGAGGCTTGCCGCGAACATGGTCGGGATGCCCAGGAGGAAGGCGAACTCCGTGGCCGCCGGCCGATTGACCCCGAAGAGCAGTGCTGTAAGAATCGTGGCTCCCGATCGGGAAAGACCCGGAAAGACGCCGGCGAGCACTTGCGCAATCCCCACCGCGCACGCGGTCATCCAGCCGATTTGACTCGTCGTTATGAGGGAGCGCAAGCGGCGCTCCGCGAGAAAAATCCAAAGAGCGCCGACTAAGACGGCCAGAAGCACCGGGGTAAGCTGGTCCGGGAGCCTCCAACCCGCTTTCTTCACAGCAAGCCCGAAGAGCGAGGTGAGGAAAAAGGCGGTGGCAAGCTTGAGGGAGTAATCCAGGTTTTCCGGATTGCGGATCCCTACGACCAGATTGACGATCTTCCTCCAATAGAGCAGGGTCACTGCGAGCACGGCTCCCAGCTGGATGAAAATGTTGAAGGTCTCCGAGCGGGCCCCCAGCCAATGCTCGGTGATGAGCAGGTGCCCGGTGCTGGAAATGGGCAGGAATTCGGTGAGGCCTTCGACGATCCCCAAGAGGGTGCTTGCCAAAAAGTCATTCATGGTCGATGCGAAGCCCTCCGTCGTCTCGAGGGGAAGAGCGCCTTGGCAGCCTGTCTCACAGGGTTCGTACTGCAGGCTCGCTCAAAGCGGCTGGACCGAGGACGACGGTGGGGCTGATTCCTTTACCTGCCGGAAGCCATAGTTGAAGAGGACGGTGGCATCCCTCCACTTATCCGGACTGTGCAGGAGGATCAACAAAAGAGGATGGCCGTCGCGTTGGCAGGCGGCGGCATAGGTATGACGTGCCGCACTCGTCCAGCCGGTTTTCGCGGGGCCCATTCCCGCATATTTCCCCAACAGACGGTTATGGTTGTGGAGAATGCGCAACTGGCTCCCGCTTCGGGTGGCAACCGTGCGGGTGATGAGGATTTGCCGCAAGGCGGGGACGTTCAAAACGGCCTGGAAGATGCGGAGGAGATCCCGTGCCGTCGTCATCTGACCCTCCTGGTACGAAGCCAAACCATGAGGATCGATGAAATGCGTATGGAGAGCGCCCAACTCCCAGGCTTTTCGATTCATCTGGTGCACGAAAGCGGGGACAGAGCCGGCCGTAGAGCGGGCCAGGGCGAGGGCCGCATCGTTGCACGAGCCGATCAGCAGATCCTGAACGAGTTCCGCTACGGACACCTGCTGTCCAACGCGCAACGGGACGTGGGAAGGCTCGACCGCCGTGTCCTGTGGAAGGACGGTGACGAACCCCCGCAATCCTGTCTGCTCATAGACCAGGAGTGCCGTCATCAGCTTGGTCGTGCTGGCGGGAGCCAGAGGAGCGTCCAGGTTTCGAGCAAAAAGCACGCGGTTATGGATCGGATCGTAGAGGAGTGCCGACGTCGCTTCCACGAGTCGATCGGCTTCCCATTCGCTATCGACATCGAGGGAGGAGTGCGCCCTTGTGTGGCGGTGATGGCGGGAAGCAGCCGAGAGATCGGCGCCGCTGCCGAGCCAGAGAGCCGAAACAAAAGCCAGAAGCAGAGGGAGGCTCGTTCGTCTCGCCATATCAATGCTCTTCAGCTATGGAACCCCCATCTTCGGACTCCCATCTTTCCGTGGGGAAAGGCGCCCTGCATCGGAGGCTCTCCGGGCACCCGGTCCGTCAAGCGGTAGGGACGCAATGGACGTATCGTGGCCCGGCAGGCTTCTGGCTGTCCAGGAAATTCACCGAGCGGGGCTCTCTCTAAGTCGGCTCTGGCAGTTTCCGACGGCGAAGTCGTTACCAACCCTTGGCGTGTCCGATGACGACACCGGACCGAAGCTTGCGTCATCCCAGCTTGTAACGGAGCCTCTTCTTGTGACGATTCTCGCGCCTGCGCTTCCGGCGTTTATGCTTGTTCATCTTTGCCTTGCGGCGTTTCTTGAGCGAACCCATGCGGATTAATCCTTCTAGCCCCTTCCAGCCGATCAATAGATGACTTTGTTGAGCGGGTATTCGATAATTCCTTCCGCGCCCAGCTCCTTAAGTCGCGGGATCAGGTCACGGACCTGACTTTCATCGAGAACGGTTTCCACGGCAAGCCACTCTCCATCGCGAGCGGAGAAACCGTCGGCTTTCGGAGTGCGGGCAAAATGCCCAGCACCTCCGCGATCCCGTTTTTGGCTACGTTCATCTTGAGCCCCACTTTCTCCTCGCCGCGAAGGGCGGCCAAGAGCAGTAAGGCAAGAGACTCCAACTGCTTCCGTCGCTCGGCATCCGCCCAGACGGAATGAGAGCAAATGAACTGCGGATAGCTTTGCAGCACCGTATCGACGATGCGCAAATTGTTTGCCCGGAGCGAAGAGCCGGTTTCCGAAATGTCGACGATGGCATCCACGAGCTCGGGCACCTTGACCTCTGTTGCGCCCCAAGAGAACTCTACTTCCGCCTGGACGCCGTGGCGCTGTAAGTAGCTGGAGACCAGACGAACCGCTTCGGTGGCAATCCTCTTGCCGTTCAGTTCGTTGGGAGATCGAATCGGCGAGCTTTCATGGACGGCGAGAACCCAGCGCACGGGAAGACGTGTCGAACGATTATAGGGCAACTCGCACACGATCTGGACGGAGGATTCGCTTTCCAGGATCCAATCCATTCCGGTAATGCCGCAGTCGAGGAAGCCCTGAGCAACGTACCGAGCCAATTCCTGGGGTCTGACCAGGCGAACCTCCATTCCCGGGTGATCGATATAGGGCCGATAGCCCCGGGACGATCTGCTGACGGAGTAGCCGGCTCGGCGGAAGAGCTCAACGGTCGCCTCCTCCAGGCTGCCTTTGGGAAGGCCGATCCTTAGCTTTGCCTTACTCATTTGAAAAGAGTGGCGATGCTACGAAGGAACGGGCACCCCTGTAAAGTGGTTTTCTTCATGCGGACCCTTCGGGGCAAGGCGGCTGGGCTTCTACGGAAAGAGGGGCGGGGTCCTCTCGGTGAAGAGAGTCGCGAAGCAACTGATAGACGGTTTCGAGATCGGAGGGATGGACCCGGGTTCCCGCCGTGGTTGTCATGAAGTTGGCATCGTCCCTCCATCGTGGTACCAGATGCCAATGCAGATGCCCTTCTATGCCGGCCCCGGCGGCCGCTCCCAGGTTGAGGCCGACATTGAATCCGTGGGGCGCAAACACCTGCTCCAGGGCCGCCAGGAGCTTGCGCAAGATCTCCATCGATTCAAGTAGCTCCTTCTCCGTAAGTTCGTCCAGACGAGCCACGGAGCGGTAGGGAACCACCATCGAGTGGCCGACATTGTAGGGGAACCGGTTGAGCAGGCCGAAGGAGGTGCGGCCACGGAAGAGAACAAGATTCTCTCGATCCCTGGATTCTCTGGCAATCTCTACAAAAAGAGTGCTCCGCGGCGGAGAAGGATCGTCGAGATAAGCCTTGCGCCAGGGAGCCCATAAATGTTCCATTGCCTGGACCGATCTTATTGCAATGACGTCTCTTGCCGGCAAGAGTAAAGCGATCCATTTCTTTGGCGGAGAGGACGAATACGAAGCCAAGCGCGCCACTCGACTCTTTCTCGAGCAGGAAGGTCTGCGCGACGATCCTTCCTTCGAAAGCGTTCCCGGAGACGGCCTGAACATCGCGGAGGCGGCTGAACAGATCGACCGCTTGCGGGAGGCCCTTCAGTCCGGCTCTCTTTTCAGCCTGCGCAAGGTCGTGCTTTGGAAGGACGTCCATTGCCTTGGAACCAAGGGTGTAGGTCGAGACGAAAAGCTTTCCGCCGCGTTGACGAACCTGCTCGAGGTCCTGCGCGGATTGCGTCCGGAGGAGGTCGTGTTGGTGATTCAAGCGGGAGCCGTTGACGAACGGCGGCAATTTCTTCGCGGTCTGCGCCAGATCGCCTCCGTTCGCCTTTTTGTTCCGTTGAGTGCCGATCGAAATGAAGATCGGGTATTGGGCGAAGTGGCGGAGAGGATGAGGGCACGCAATGTTTCTCCCACGACCGAACTCTGCGAGCGTCTGCTGGCTGCGTCGGGTGGAGACCGCCAGAGGCTCGACTCTCAGATCGAGAAACTTGCTCTCTATCAGTCCGATGGGCTGCCTGTGGCGCTGGACGAGCTTGGGTTGCTCTTGGGCGACGGGTCGGAGGCGGTCGTGTGGGACTTTTGCGACGCGGTCGTCGAAGGAAACGCTTCCGCGGCATGGAGCGAGTTGCGAAATCTCCTACGCAAGGGAGAGAGCGAGGTGCGCATCCTCTTGGCGCTGGTCCAGAAAGTCCGCTTGGCGGCTTTAGGTCTTCTCCTCTGGGAAAAAGGCTGGGTGCGCCTGAGCGGCTCCGGTCGTTTCGTCAAGGCGGACGTGGCTCCTGAAGGCCAGATCTATTTTCCGAAGAAAAAGAGTGGAGCCCCGGTGAGTGCCTGGCAGTTGGGCATGACCATCGCTGCCGCAAAAAAACGAACGGCCCGGTTTTGGGTAAATGCCCTTCTTGCTCTTTCCGATGCAAATCGGCAGATGTTGCGCGGGGGAGAGAAGCAGATCGGCCTCGAGTTGGCCCTCTTGCCGCTTTTCCAGGAAAAGGTCGATCGGTAATGACAGACGATGCAAACATCGGGAGAGAGCCCGAGTTTTCCGTGGTGGTTCCCTTTCACAACGAATCGGAGAACCTGCCCCAACTCCTTTTCGAGATCGATTCGGCTCTCCAGAAGCTCGGCCGAGCGGCTGAGGTCATCCTCGTCAACGATGGCAGCACCGATTTCTTTGCGCGCCCTCTCTTGAGCCCGCGTTTCCCGGTTCGGTGGCTGGATCTCACCGTCCGCTCGGGGCAGAGCGCCGCGATCTATTACGGGATCCAGCAAGCTGCGGGACGATGGATCATCCTGTTGGATGCCGATCTTCAAAATGATCCGGCGGACATCCCGGCACTTCTGAGGCGATTGCAGGAAGACCGGCTCGACCTGATCACGGGTTTTCGCCAAAAGAGGCAGGACAACTGGCAGCGGCGGTGGATGAGTCGGATAGCCAATTTTGTCCGGTCGCGCCTCCTTGCGGATCGGACTCGAGACTCGGGCTGCTCCCTCAAGATTCTTCGGAGGGATCTGGCACGCAGACTGCCGGGGTGGAGCGGGATGCACCGATTCATCCCCGCTCTCGCGTGCGGCATGGGCTATCAGACCGGTGAGCTTCCAGTGCATCATCGCCCTCGACATGCTGGTCGAAGCAAGGTGCGTCCTTGGAAACGGGCGCTCGCGGCGACGATCGATCTTTTCGGAATGGTCTGGCTCGTCCGCCGTCAGTTCCGCGGTCGGCTCCGCGATCCTGAATCCTCTTAGCGCTTGTCCTGGTCCAGTGCTCTGGTTCCTTTTGCCAGCCGCAGGAGAAAGCTTGTGAGAAACGGCTGTTAGGGCAATGAGTTCAGAATCTGCCGGAGAACCTGATAGGGCAGTTGGTCTGCGTCGATATTGTGAATGCGCTCCTGAGGAATCGCTCCGAGCAGCGGCTTGGTCTCGGTTTCATAGATTGTGATTCTTCGGAGGATCACCTTGGGATCCGCATCGTCGGCGCGGTTGGCCTGATGAACCCTGGTGGCGAGACGCTGGATCAGGACATCGCGGTTGGGGCAAGAGAGATGGAAGACGTGTAGGATGTCGACAGAGGCGGAGAGTTTGGCGAGCTGGTTGACGTTGCGAGGGATTCCGTCGAGCACGAGCAAGTCCGTCGCGGGATGGTAGCGGCCTGAGTCGATCAGCGTCTGAACGTGGCCTTGCCAGACGCGGATCGTTAAATCGTCGGGGACGAGCTGTCCTTGATCCGAGTATTGCCGGAAGAGCTTTCCCAAATCAGAGCCGGGATCGAGGGCTCGGAAGAGCTCTCCCGAGGAGAGATGAATAAATCCAGGAATTTGGGCAAGCAGCTGTCCCTGCGTCCCCTTTCCGGAACCGGGAGCTCCGAGAAGGAGCAGTGAGCGAAATTTCATCGTCTTATTCCTACGAACCGAATCCTCTTCAAGTTGTCTCCTGCACGAGCCGACAGACCTCTTGGGAGAAATCTGTCCGAGCCGCGAGGCTACCCCTTTGTCGACCCGCTCGCAAGACGGCTTGGCAACGATGGCGAGAATTCGGTAAGTTCGTTGTGATTGCTTCCTATGAATCCGCTCTTCTTCGCATCGACCTCTCCTCTCCTATCGTTCTTTGCTGTGGCTTCCTCCCCTACGCCGCCGGGGTTGACGGTCTGGGGGCTTCTCCAGTCCGGGGGATGGGTGATGCTGCCCCTTCTCTTCATCTCGGTGATCGCTCTTTGGCTCATCTTCTACTGTCTGGCGTCGCTCCGTCTCAGTGCGGTCTGGACGCGCGATTTGGAGCGCAGGCTTGATGCCGTCTTCCAACGACGCGACTTCTCCCTTCTTGCCGAGCTCGTCCGGAAAAGGAAGGAAGGAGTTGCCCGGGTCCTCCGCGAAGCGATCAGCCTCTATCAGCGCTATCCGAATGCGGACGGAGAAGCGGTGCGGTCCGTGGCTCAGGTCGTCGGCAGCGGGATAGCGGCTTCCCTTAACCAGAGAATTCTCTATCTGCTCGACGTCGGGGTGATCTCGCCCATGCTCGGCCTCTTCGGCACAGTGGTAGGCATTTTGCGATCCTTTGGCTCGATTGCAGCCGACCCATCTCCGATGCGGACGATGCTCCTGGCGGGAGGAGTTTCGCAGGCACTGATCGCCACGGCGGTGGGTCTGATCGTCGGGATCTCCTCCATGATGTTCTATTCCTTTTTCCGCGGGCGGCTGCAGGGCGTGATCACGATCTTCGAGGAGCGATCCGCCATTTGGGTCCAGGAGTTGATTCTCCTCCACGATTCCCACGGCGCGGCTGCGTCGGAGAAGGAACCGGAAAGAGGAGTCGTCGAATCGACATGAATTTCCGAAGCCGGGTACCCACCGAGCAGATCGCGCTGCAGCTGGCGCCGATGATCGACGTGATCCTCTTTCTGCTCTCCTTCTTTCTGCTAACTTGGAACTTGGCGCGGTACGAGGCGGATCTCGACGTCCGGGTCCCCAAGGCGAAACATGGAGAGAGTCCCAAGCGGCTTCCCGGAGAAGTAATTCTCAACATCACCAAAGACGGCAAGGTCACTTTGAATCGGAGAGTGGTCTCTGCTTCCGAGCTGGAAGGAATCCTTCACGGAGTGATCGAACAGTATCCGGACCAGGCGGTGGTGATCCGCGCAGACGAGACGACAAGCTACGAGCATGTCGTTCACGTTCTCGACGTCTGCCGGGCGGCGAATGTCTGGAATATCGCGTTTGCCACAGTCCGGCCCGATCTCACGACCCCGTAGGCTTGGCGATGATCTGTTTCGAGGATTTGGCATCCGGGGGGCTGCCGATCGAAAGGAGGGTGCGCGGGGACCGGCTCTCCGGAAAGACCGCATAATGCCGGCTTGCGCGAAAGAAAGGGTTGGCCCGAGCGGGCGTGTGCGCTTCGGTCAGCAGGGTACAAAAGGAAGGTCGGGAGAGATGACGTCGACCGGTGGGATCCGGATGGGCAAACCTCGGGGGAACTTTGGGCTGGGTCGACTGCTTGGCGTTTGCGGCTTCTGCCTCTTGCTTTTCGGACAGAACGAATCGAGTCGGTCGGTGGCTGCCCAGCAAAGTCCTGGCGAACTCGAGCTGATTCCCCAAGCGGAGATGCAGTACGAGCAGGCGGTGGATCTCTATCGCGAGGGGCGGCATTCCGAAGCCCTCCGCCTCTTCTCCGAAGCCTTGCCTTCTCTCGCCGCGACAAAGAAGGAAGAGGCGCTATTCGATATTGGAGAATGCTATCGCTTCCTTGGCCGTCCGGCAGATGCCATCTCGGTCTACCGAATGCTCACCCAAAACTATCCGAAGAGCCTCTTTGCCCCAGCCGCTTGGTTCTGGGAGGGAAAGTTGCTGATGGAGCGAGAGCATTATGGAGAAGCCATCCCCCTTCTTCAGCAGGCACTCGATCATGGGGCGGGAGAGACCTTGGAAGCGGCTCGTTACCTGCTGGCTCTCTGCGACTTTCACGTGGGAAACGAAGCCGCCGGATCCGAACAGCTACGCAAGGTCGCCTCGGGAGCGTCCCCTTATCGATGGGAGGCAGCGCGTCTGCTCGCAGTTTATCTGGAAAAGAAACGAGACTGGGCGGGCGCTCTCTCCTATTGGCAAACCATCGCCACGCAAGCGAAAGACCCTTCGGTGAAGTGGCAGGCGACGGCTCGGGCGGGTTGGGCGGCCATGCGCGCCGGAGACACGAAGAGGGCGGAAGAGTTCTTTGGTCGATGCCTCGGTCCGGATGTTCCTCCGCAATGGCAGAACTTAGCTTCCGAGGGTCAATTCGAAGAGGCGCTTTCCCAAAAGCGTTTCGAAGAAGCTTTGGCGTTTCTTCAGTCTCATCCGGAGCGCTTTTCCTTGGAACGGAGGGTCGCCCTGCTTGTGCAGTTGGGCAACGTCTGCCTTCAAGCGGGGGAGAAGGGCATTGCCTTTCAGGTGTTCGATTTCTGTCTTTCCCAGAATCCGTCAGGTCCGGCGCTGGCCGAAGCGTCCTATGGAAGGCTCGTGGCGCTGGCCGGACTCAATCAGAAGGGAGTTTTGGACGAGGCGAGCGCGTTTCTCGACCGATTCGGCGCCTCCTCGCCTTATGCGGCCCGGGTGCGCTTTATTCAAGCCCAAGCGCTCTCGGCTCGAGGACGCTTTGCGGACGCGCTCCCTCTCTGGGAGGAGTGCGTCTCTCAGAAGCCGGAAGGAGTTCCTCGATCGGCGGCGCTCTTGGGCCTTGGCCGAGCCTACTTTGAGTCCGGGCGGTGGAAGGAGGCGGCCGAGACCCTTGAGCGCCTCGGCACGGAGAGTCCCAAGGCCGCGGAGCTCTTGCCCGCACGAATGACGGAGGGAGCGGCTTGGGACAAGGCGGGAGACCTCGCCAAGGCTCTCGCAGCTTGGAAAGAGGTCCTTGCGCTTGCTCCTAAAGGGTCGAAGGAACGGGAAGCGAGTCTGGTGCAGACCGCCTTGCTGGCGCGACAGCTCAAGCAGCCTAACGAGATGGAGCAATCGTTCCGGGCTCTCGTGGACGAATATCCAAAGGCTAAGCTTCGACCCCTTGGCTGCCTGTTGCTTGGCCAAGCGGAGCTCGGAGAAAAGAAATACGCCGAGGCGCAGAAGGATCTTCTGGAGGCCAGGGAAGAGGAGCCGATCCAATTCTTTGGTCCCGCCACGAGCATGCTGGTCTGGGTCGCCTATGGCGAAAAGAATCCGGAAAAATTGGAACGGTTTCTTGGAGAGCTCGAGGAAAAGGCTCCGGAGTCGGCCGCGCAGCTTCCCGCCGCTCTCTACTATTGGGCCGGCCTCTCATGGGCCAAGGAGAACCGGCTGATTCTGGCAAAGAACGCCCTGCAAAAGGCCAGTTCGCGACCCGATGCCGGCCCCTATCTCGCATCCACCTACTGGCAGTTGGCCGAAATCGAGCGGAAGCTGCATGAATGGCCCGGTGCGGTTCACTGCTATCGGGAATTTCGCAAGCTCGATCCGAACGGAGCAGACAACAGCCCGGTGCTCTTGGGATTCGCGGAAGCCGAGACCGGCGCCGCGGAGTACGCTTCGGCACAGAAGCATTTGGAGCAAGTGCTCCTTCAAGAACCGGAGGGCCGACGAAACGCCGAAGCGCGCATGCTCCTCGGGAACCTCTATTGGGCGCAAAAAAACTATGCGGAAGCCGCCAAGACCTATAGTACCCTCAGCTTGCTCTACCAGGATAACGAAATTACCCCGCGCGCCATGGAAAAAGCCGCCTCGAGCTTCGCTCGGTCCGGGGATGAAGAACAGGCGGCCAATTGGCGGAAACTTCTGAGGGAAAAGTACCCGGATTTCAAACCAGATGCCTGAGCCCCTAGTCCTCTCCCGCGAGCATCGAGGACGTCTCGCTCTGATGGCGCTCCTGCTCTCCCTTTTCGTTCATGCCGCGATCCTGGGCGTGGTCGGTCCTCTTCACGTACGAGGGCGCATGGTCCTCGCCTCCCAGGCAAAAGAGATGAAGAGGACCTTCCATTTGGGCCGCGCGGAGCTGCCCAACTCTCTTTTCCAGGCTCGCGCCCAATCGAGCGTCCCGACGACCGCCCCGGTCCCCGATCTCGAGGCTCCCAAGGAGGTGAAGGGGGCGGAGGCGATCGTGCAGAAGCTGGCCCAGGAGAATCCGGTTCGCGTCCCGCTGCCGGAGGCAACTCCGGGAGGTGCGCCGGAAGTGGCGGTCCTTACACCGACACCGCCGAGCGAGACGAGCCCCTATCTTCCGGATATGCGGGCGGAGTTGGAAAACGCAACATCCCAAACCAACGTCGGCCCCGCCGTCCCAGGTGTGCCGAATGACTCGATCGTTCTCCCTTCGGGGATCGGGCGGAATCCACAGCCGGGCGCGAGTGCCGCGGGACAGGCCGGCACCCATCCGGAAGAGGCGGCCGGGGGGGCAGGACTGCCCGGTGCGGATGATGTGCAGAGTCAGTTTCGAGCCGCCGCGAACTTCGATCCTCGCATTCCACAGCCAATCATGGTGCGGCTGCCGAGCGATATCTTGTTTGATTTCGACTCCTACCACTTGCGCCCGGATGCGGAACCCCTTCTGGCGCAAGTGGCTGAGATTCTGAAGCGCTATGGCCGGGCCGATGTGGAGATCGGCGGACACACCGATACGTTTGGGGATGACCAATACAATCTGGAATTGAGTCGAGAACGGGCCGAATCGGTCCAGCGCTGGTTCGAAGAACGCTTGCCGGGCGATCAGCTCTCGTTCCACTCCACCGGGTACGGCCGCAGTCGGCCGATCGTCAATCCGCGAGGAACAATCGAGGAGCAAGCGAAGAATCGGCGGGTCGAAATCGTGATTCGAGCGCTCTCCCGGTGAGAAAGCCGTCGCCAGCCGGCGAGACAAGTCGTACGAGCGTCTAAAGGCGAGACGACGGGCGCGCTTCCTCGCGTCCGAATAAACCTGCATGTCTCACAAGCGATCTCCTGCGGCTTGCGAAATGGACCTGTCTGCTTCGTTGCGCCTTGGTTTTCCCT
>NZ_CABFVA020000076.1 GCF_902143375.2 Methylacidimicrobium tartarophylax
GGCGGGCCGCCTCTGCGGGTACGGCAAAAACCCATTCCGGTCAGTACCGGAACAGAGTGACTACTGGCTCTTGAGCCACTTGTGGAATTCGGTCCAATCGTCCAGGTTGTTCAGGTTGACCGCGTCCGGAATCGATCCGTCGTCCGGCAGCCCTGCCGCCGAGACGATCGAACGCCGGGTCTCCGCATCATGGATATACCCGAGGACCGCACAGTTGTGCTTGATGATGGTTGCCTTCTCGATCTTGCCACCCTTCTTCTTTAAGATCCAAGCCTCGAACTGGGTGTAGCTGGGACACTCGCTGCGCAGGTATTGCAGGGTCTCAGCCTGGTCCAAGCCCAGCGCATCGAGAGTCATCTTGTCAAAGCCCATGCCGCAATCGGGATACCCTTCCGCCAAATGTCCCTTCGCGGCCAGCACGACTTTCAGCCAAAACCGGGGCAAATGGAGGACCCCGAGCGGACCCGCCACACCGGAACTAATTAGTGGTACCAGTTTCATAAGCGACTTATCTCCTTGTTGCTAGATTTCCTGACGGCCCTTTCCGGGCCTTCCGATTCCTACCGGGGAAAATGAGGACACCGCTCTTCAGCCGCTGCCGTTGCCCTCGAGCGCAGTCTCCCGTCCTCCCCCTCCCGAACCCATCATCCGAGCCGAGCATCGGCTACCATAGCGAGAGCAATCCTCCTGGCAAGAAAAAATGCCGAAGCCGACCCCTGGTCTTCGCCGCGTCGCCCCGCGAACTCTTTTTCTAGGGGACAGCTAGGGGACAAAAAAGGGATTGTGTTCCCTCTCCTCCCCCACCGTGGTCAAGGGTCCATGCCCCGGGCAGAGGACGGTTTCCAGGGGAAGCGTCAGAATCTTTTCCCGATTATTCCGCAACGCATCGGCGTAGGAAACGTTGCCGCCTCCCATCGATCCGGCGAAGAGCGAATCGCCGACGATCGCCAGCAAGCGCGCGCCTCCGGCAACCAGATAGGTGATTCCCCCGGGGGAATGGCCGCTCGTCAGAAGCGTGCGGATCGAAAGGGAGCCTATCCGGAACTCTCTGCCGGCCACAAAGGGATCCGCCCCCTCGAGCGGCTCCCGTTCGCCCACATAAGCCGGGGCTCCCGTCTCCGCCTTCAGCCGATCCAGCGCAGCAATGTGATCTCCGTGGGCGTGCGTGATCAGGATGCACTGGAGCTGCAACCCGCGCTCCCGGATCGCCCCGAGCATTTCCGTGCAGTCGCCGCCGGTGTCGAAAGCAGCGGCCTCCCGGCTCTTGAGATCCCATACCAGGTACGCATTGACCGTCATATCCGCCCAGTGGGTGTTAAACGCCAGGAACCCGGGGATCGTCCCAACCGCACGCGGCCGGTACTCCCCTTTCCCCAAGGCGACCAGCGCATCGCCGCCCAGATGCAAAACGGGCGCCAGTCGGCGAATCACCTGCTCATGAAACTCGCCCTCCTTGACGCGGCGCACCTCATCCGCGGTTACTCCGGCAACCCGGGCCAGGGCCTCATCCGCCAGCCCGAGTCCACGCGCCGCCTTTCCGATCACATCCTGAAAGCCATCTTCGAGCGGGATCATCTAGCAATTTTAAGAGCAACCCCGCACTCACCGCAAGGCTCGCTAACCGGCTTCCAGCACCTCACCGGCGATGAGGGGGACGATCGCTCCGGCCTCGGTGCGCACCAGCAAGAGCCCGTCCTCATCCAAGCCGAGGGCATAACCTTCGATCAGACTCCCACCCTGCTGCACCCGCACCACTTTCCCCAAGCTCTCGCAACGCCACTCCCAGAGGCTGCGGATTTCCGCAAAACCAGATCCGGACCTCAGCCCGATCTGCCGGAGAAGAGCTGCCAGAATCTCGACCCGTCGAAAGACCCGCCCCGTTTCGAGCCGCAGAGAAGATGCTCTCCCGCGAATCTCCTCAGGAAATGCTCCGCTCTCCTGGGAGACGTTGATGCCCATTCCGACCACCCCGCCCCGCAAACGTCCCCCATCTCCGACGACCTCGGTCAGGATCCCGCCGAGCTTTCCCTGGGAGCCAATCAGGTCGTTGGGCCACTTAATCTTTGGGGAAAAGCCCGCCACCTCCTCCAGCGCTTCGGCGGCGGCAACGGTCGTGAGGATCGTCAAGCGGTGCGCCTGCGACAAGGCGAGGTTCGGACGGAGGAGAAGGCTCGCGTAGATTCCCCCTGAGGAATCCGACTCCCAGCGGCGCCCGAAGCGCCCCCGGCCCCGGCTCTGCCGCTCCGCCGTCACGACCAACCCTTCCGGGGCGCCGGCGTCCTCCTCGCGCAAAAGGAGGTCGTTGGTTGATTCGACCCGGTCAAGGCAGACGGCGGACCAGCGGATCGAAGCCGCCTCGTTCTCGGAACGCGCCACCAGCTCAACGGCGGACAAAAGATCGGGAAGCGGCTCTTCCAATCGCCATCCACGATCGGCGGACGCAGCCAGGGGAAGGCCGGATTTTCTGAGGGCCAGGATCGCCTCCTCCAAGGCGGCGGGGCTCAGGCCGCTCCGCGTCAGGAGCGCCTCCTTGGAACAGAAGGGCAAAGAAAGATCGAGGAACGCCCGCCAGAGACGAACGCGAGGATCGGACCGGTCACACGCCATCTCTTCCCAAACTCTACGCGCCAAGCTTCTCTTCTTCCACGACGCCACTATGCGTGGAGAAGCTCCTCCTCCGGGCAGCGGAGCAGCGACCCAAACCGATGACGGCGATACAAGGTCAGCGCCACATTACGATTGACGCGCACGCACTCCTTGATCGCCTGGGAGTCCTTTTCGCAAAAAAGCACCGTCTTCCACGAATCGATATGCTTGGGCTTGTGAAAATCGCTGTTGGCGATGAAAGGCAGTCGCTTCAATCCAATCGGGGCAAAGAGATCATCGCGATTCGCGATCTCCCAAGCATCCAGCAGAGGAGCAAACTGCTCCTGGTTCTCCCAAAGATAGAGCGTATTGGGACCCCAGACGCTTTGAAACTTGTGAGGATGCGAGGCCACCGAAAGACCATCCTGCGCGCGGATCTCGCCGATAATCTCGGGCAAAGAGAGGCTAGGGTCGATCGGCCGCTGGAGATCGACTCCCAAAAGATGGGCTGAGCTTTTCGCGCGGTACCCATCCTTGTTGAACTCGAGCCCCGCAAAAAGAATCATCCGATACTTGCGCCACGCTCTCTCTTTTTCTCTATGAAGGGCCTCAAAGTACTCTCCGACCAGATCGGGCGAGAGCACGAGGCCGGTGAGTTGGCAGACTCGCCCGATGAATCGTGTCCGGTCGACGATGTGGTCGGTGATGCAGATGCAATCGAATCCCCGCTGGCCATAAAAATCGACAATCTCCCCCACGGACAGACGGCCATCCGAATAGGTGCTGTGAACGTGAAAGTCGCAGAGGAGCACCTGGGCTGATTCCCGTGGCGGCGGAACTCCATTCGACAGAAGATCCCGGACCTTTCGAGGAAACCCTGGCAAGCTGTCCGGGGCGGCATTTTCGATCGCCGCCCGATCGAGGACAAAACGCGCAATCTGCATCGAAGCGTCGGGACGGCTGATCCCCGTTAGGGCCGACCGCACCCGCTTCCAGAGCTTCCCCTCCTCCGCGAAAAGCTCTTCGAGAACCTGGATGATCTGCCACGGCTTTTCCGCGTAAAGAGCTGCGCCCCGCCGGCGCAAAAGATCGAAATTTCCCTCCTCTTGTCCCGGCACGATCTGCGTGACCACCATCGGGCACCGAGCCGCCACGGCTTCCTGGACGGTCGCCCCCCCCGCTTTACTGATCAGGGCGTGATGGGTGAGGAGCAACTCTGGAATCTTGTCGGTCCAACCGAGCACCTGAATCTTCTCTTCCGATCCCTTGGCCACACGGAGCACCTCTTCGAGGAGCGCTCGATCACGACCGACGACCACGGTCGCCCGCCAACGCGGGTGCTGCAGCAGGAGGCGGATGATCTTCGTCGCCTTCTTTTTTCCCGAGTTGATGATGTAGAGGATCCGGGGCTCCGCTCCGAGTTCTTCTCCCACGCCGATCTCTTTGGCTTCCAGAAAATCGAGCTGCACCGGGAAGCCGAACACCTGGATGCGCTTCTCCTGGATGCCTGCGGCGCGCAGCGCCACGGCTGTCTCCTCGTTCGGAACCAGGAAAGCATCGCTTGGCCCCCGATGCCAGAATGAGTTGACCGTAATCGAATCGGTAATGACGGTGAGGTGGGAGAAGTTCTTGCGTCTGCCGTCCCGGAAGATTTCCTCGATCAGGTAGTTGTAGATGGGATAAGTGCAGAGCACGGCATCGGGCTGCACCTCGCGCAGGAGCCAATCCAGAGAGCGCCGCATCCGGGCCAAGGCCGAGATCCCATCCTCTAGAATGGTCGTCCGGTCGAAGAGCGAGTAGATCCCCTTCCAGAGCAGCGGAGTCCGGTTGATGGCCGTCAGGTAGGCTTGCCGGATCACCCCGTTGAATCGTCCATAGCACGATTCGAAGAGATCGACGATCTCGACATGCGCCTCATCGGGAGCGACCCACTCCAACGCCTCCTGAATATTGCGTGCGGCCGTGTTATGGCCTTCCCCAAAGCCAGCCGTGAAAATGAGGATCCGCTTCACGAAGGTTTTGCCGCCAGTACATTAACCCAATCGTCCTCCCTTGCCTATGACGAAGAACGGGTTTTTCTCCAACCGAACGCGTGCCGCTCAGCAAGGATCGACTGCGACAGAGCTCAGTAGCACTCCGCCCAAAAGTCCCTGCTCGATCTTGCTGAGAATTCCTCGGTAGACGGCCCGTAGCTGGTCCAAGGCCTCCTCGCCCCCCACGGCAACGATCTCGGAGGCGCGCGCCTCGATCCGAGAGAGAAGAGAGGCGTACCAGCGGCCATACTCCTGATGGAGATCCTCGGCGGAGACGAGCTTCCAGCCGGTTGCCTCCAGCGTACCGGAGATTGACTCCCTCTCAATGGGATGGGGAATGATCCTCCTGCCGTTTACGATCAGCGGATTGTGTCGAAGGCCGCCGCGATCGAGATAATCGAAGATCCGGAGCCCCGCTCCTTCCTCCGCCACCTGGCGCAAAGCGGCAAGCGCCTCGCGCTGCGCCTCGAAGGCATAAAAGGCATTGAACATATAGACCAGGGCAAACCTCTGGGAGACTAGGCGCCGCACCTCACAGACGTCGCCCGCAGCAAAGACGACTTCCGGATAACGGGAGCGGGCATACGCGAGGGAATCGCCATCCCGATCGATCCCCACGACCCGTCCCCAGCCCCCTCGCCGCACGTAGTTGGCCGTTCCCCCGCGCCCGCAGCCCACGTCCAGAAGCCATTGACCAGACCGTTTCGGCAGATTCTCAAAGACCCGGTCGATCGCCTCCTCTTCCCCCGCATGGGCATAATCCTCACCCCGGACCAGGGCCAGAAGCCGCTTCCCGGCGAAAGAGTTCATCCCGAAAGGCCGCATCGCTTCTCTTCTTCGTACCGTTTATCTGCTTTGGAGTCGAGCCGCCGCGTCGCTGGTTTTGCCTCGGAAGCGGGAAGACGGCCTTGCCGAAGACCCGCCCAGGGGAAAGCATGGAGAAAAACCGGCGAAACGGTTAAGATATCCGCCCGCCTGCATGAATTCGGAATCGCAAAAAGCGCTTCGGTCCAGGCTCGCGTCCCACCGCGGCCATTATGGAATCGATGGCGGGTGGGAAGCCGTAGCGGGTCTTCTCTGGCCTGCCGGAGCCGGCCTGCTTCTCCTCGGCCTCTCTCTCTTCCCGGGCATTGCCAAGCCGCTCTTCCAGCAAGTTCTCGAATGCCTCGCCGGGGTAGCCCTGCTTCAAATACCCGTGAGCTTCTTCTATTCCACGAAACGGGGAAAGTTTGCCGTCTGGGCGGAGCTGCTCGCAGGGCTCTCCCTGCGCGGGGACGAGCGGATTCTCGAGATGGGTTGCGGCCGCGGTGCCATCCTGGGCATGCTTGGCAAGCTGCTGCCGCAGGGGCACGCGGTCGGCATTGACCTCTGGCGAACGGAGGACCAGTCGGGCAACTCCCTGGAATCGGCCCGGATGAACCTCGCGGCGGAAGGGGTCGCCGATCGCTGCGAGCTCCAGACGGGCGACATGCGGACGCTCCCGTTTCCGGACGCCTCCTTCAACCTAGTCATCAGCAGTCTCGCCATCCACAACATTCCCGACAAAGAGGGCCGAAAACAGGCCGTCGGCCAAGCGGTTCGCGTGCTCAAGCCCGGTGGGCGGCTCTTGATCGCGGACCTCTTTCGGACGGAGGAGTATGTCTCCTGGCTCCAGGAAGCGGGGATGCTCCGCGTCAGCCGCCGGCCCCTCGGCTGGCGCTTCTGGTTCGGAATCCTCGGAGTGACGCCGCGGCTCGTCACAGCCGAGAAGCCGGTGGGCGGGGAGCCCCCGCCCGAAAGCACCCCTGTAGACTCGAATCGATGAATTTCGACACCGCTTCCCTCACCGGTCGGGGCGGACGAGCAGATAACGAAGATGCTTGCGACTGGACGGCCGGCGGCGGCCTGACCGCCTGGGTCGTGGCCGACGGCCTCGGAGGGGAACAGGGAGGAGAGATCGCCTCCCGGCTCGCGGTAGAGACCTTTCTCGAATCCTTCCGGCTCGACCCCTTCCTCTCCTCCGAAGCTCTCCTTTCCTATGTTGCGCAAGCCGACCGGACCATCCAGGTCCGACAAGCAGCGGATGAGAACCTTGCCCGGATGGGCTCGACGATCGTGGCCGCGGTCTGCGACGGACAACGCCTGCGCGCGATCCACCTGGGCGATTCCCGCTTCTACTGGTTTCGCAGGGGGAAAGTCTTCTTCCAAACGAAGGACCACAGCCTCCCCCAAGCCCTTTGCGATGCGGGCATCATCGCACCGGAGGAGGTCCGCAGCCACCCGAACCGGAATGTTCTCCTGGGCTGCCTAGGAAGCCCCGATCGCCCGACGCCCTCGGTCTCGCCGGAATGGGAAATCGAACCCGGGAGTGCGCTTCTGCTCTGCACCGACGGCTTCTGGGCTCCTCTTCGGGAAGAGGAGATGGAGGGGACGCTTCTCCACGCGGCGAACGCCGCCGATTGGCTTGCCAGGATGCTGGAGCTTCGTCACCAGCGCGAACCGGCCCTCTCGGACAATGACAACTACACCGCCATCGGGGTCTTCGCCGGAGGAATTCAGTCGCCCAAGGACTGACGGCCTCGGGAGCCCAAGCTCTACCCGCGATGGGATAGCTCTTTATCCTTCTGCCTGGTCTCGCAAGTGTTAATCCCCAAGAGGGTCCAGGCCGGGCAGTAGCCGGTAAGACCGGTGAGGAGCGGAAGCAACCCCACGAGTCCCCACCACTTGGCCGCGCCGGGGAGTGTCAAGGGCAACAGGATGAGGAGAAAGAGACCCGCGATGACGCGAAGAATGCGCTCTGTCTTCCCTTCATTGATTGGCATATTGAGTCCTTCTTTTTTTAATCTACGCCAGAAGGCGGCACCGGGCAACCGCCCCTCCCTATTTCCAGAGGGCTTTGCGGTGGCCGGCCTGTGCCGTGCCGCCGCCCTTTCTCGGCCGCCTCGGCAGGAAGTTGCTCCGCCGGGACGGCCTGAAGCATCGGAATCTCCCCATGATTCATGCCGGAGGAGATTCAGCATGGGTCACAAGACCAGGCTTGCCCGTGCCTGAACTTCTAGTTAGATTTTTAGACTAGTTTAAGTTCTGGACCAAGGTAACGATGATCACCGTAGGTGCTTTTGAAGCCAAGACGCACCTTTCGACGCTGCTCGAACGGGTGGCGGCTGGCAAGGAAGTGGTGATCCCAAGCATGGCAGACCTGTGACCCGGCTCGTGGGGGCGCAGCAGATCGACCGCGTGCGCGTCAACGACGCCTTCGAGAAGCTGAGGGCGCTGCGCAAGGGGACGTCGCTTGCCGGTCTCTCCTGGAAGGAGCTTCGTGATGAGGGGCGGCCGTGAGCGGAGTCGTCATCGACTCTTCCCTCGCTTTGACATGGTTCTTCGAAGACAAGGCTTCACCCGAGACCGACGTCCTATGAGAACGTGTCCGGGACGACGGGGCAGTCGTGCCGGCTCTCTGGTACCTGGAGTTGAGCAATGTTCTCCCCCAAGCCGAGAGGTGCGGCCGGATCACCGCAAGCGATGTCGCGATGCGATTGGACCTCATCGCGGAGCTGCCAATATCGGTGGATCAGGAGACAACCGCTCGGGCATGGCGCGAGATTCTGACAATGGCGCGGGCGGAGGGCTTGACAACCTACGACGCCACATATCTCGAACTCGCCGCGCGTCGAGACTTGCTTCTTCTTACCAAGGATCACGAGTTGGCCGAAGCAGCGAATCGGCAGGGCGTGATGGTGCTTCCCTCGCAAGCCAAGACAGCATTGCCACCCACAACAAAGAGGTGGCGTCGTAAGACTTGATCGGTTCCGCCTTCACCGCTGCGGCCAAGAGGGCGCTGCCCCACCTTGGCCTGAAACGCCGATCCGTACGCCTTCCTCTTTCCCACGCTCCTCCTCCTCTCCTGACCAGACGATAACTTTTCCCTTGTCGACGCGAGATCGGGAGAGTATGCAAAAGCGTTCTGACCTTCGATCAACAGATGGATCGCTTCCACCGCCAGGTTTGAGGAGACAAGCGTCGTATGCCTTTTGATCTTTCGGGATTAGTCCGTTCCCGCATGGGTGAAAACTACTCCCTCCACCAAAAGTATCTCAATTGCACCCTAGTCCGGGTGCAGCAGGTGATCGGCTTCGATAAGGTGTACGAGCGGGCAAAGGGAGCTTATCTCTACGACCGGGAAGGCAACGAGTATCTGGATTTTCTCAGCGGATTCGGTGTCTTTTCGATCGGCCGTAATCATCCCGTGCCCCAGAAGGCGATCCGCGATGCCCTCGATCTGGACCTGCCCAACATGGTCCAGATGGACTCGGCGCTTCTGAGCGGGCTCTTGGCGGAAGCACTGGTCAAACGGTTCGCCGCCCAGGGAGCCCCTCACCTCGATGCCGTCTTCCTTTGCAACAGCGGCACGGAAGCCGTCGAGGGCGCGATCAAGTTTGCGCGGGCCGGAACGGGTCGGCCGCGACTCCTTTCGCTCCGGAACTCCTTCCACGGCCTGTCGATGGGATCGCTCTCCCTGACCGGAAATCCCTTTTTTCATGATGGTTTCGCTCCCTTTCTGCCCGGCTGTCAAACCGTCCCTCTGGGCGATCTGGCCGCTCTGGAACAGGAGCTACGGAAGGGGGACGTGGCGGCGCTGGTCGTCGAGCCCGTACAGGGTAAAGGAGTTCAGTTTCCCAAGGACGATTATTTCGCGCAGGCCCAAGCCCTTTGCCGACGCTACGGAACGCTCCTGGTCTGCGATGAAGTTCAAACTGGCCTCGGGAGAACCGGAAAGTGGTTTGCCTTCGAGCATTGGGGGCTTGAGCCGGATATCGTGACCCTCGCCAAAGCCCTCTCGGCCGGCTATGTGCCCTGCGGAGCCTTCGTCACGCGCCGGTCGATCTACCAGAAGGTTTTCAGCCGGCTCGACCGCTGTATCGTTCACTCGTCTACCTTCGGGCGGAACAATCTGGCCTGCGTCTGCGGATTAGCGGCTCTCTCAGTCCTAGAAGAAGAAAGACTGGTGGAGAACGCCGCGCGGATGGGGGAACGACTCGAACAGGGCCTCTTGGCGCTCCAGAAGAAGCACGAAATCGTCAAAGAGATCCGGGTCAAGGGCCTCATGATGGCCGTCGAGTTCGCCGAGCCGCGTTCCTTGGGACTCAAGGTGGCTTGGAAGACGGTGCATGCCCTCGATCCCGGCCTCTTCCCCCAACTCGTCGTTTCGCAGTTGATGGCGAAACACCGCATCCTGACGCAGGTCGCCGCCAACAATGCGGACGTGATCAAGGCGCTTCCTCCCCTGATCGTCGGGACCAAGGAGATCGATGGTTTCCTGGATGCGTTGGACTCGGTCCTGATCGATCTCCGCAAGTTTCCCGGCCCCCTGTGGGACATGGGGACGAATTTCGTGAAAGCGATGCGCAACGGCACGGAGCAGCCGGTCTCGGTCTAGCCTGCCTGTCTCCCAAGCCTTCTCCTGCGGCTTGTGAAATGGCGTCTAAAAGCCAAGTTCCGCCTCTTCTTCCGGGCTGAGTTCCAATTCCCGAGAGGGGCTGCGGCCGGCGGTCTGTCGGTACCAGAAGTAGAGAAGTTGCTGGGCGTAGCCTCCGTACGGCCCGAAGTGCGTGAGGGCAAACTCCGCAAGCTCTCTGGTCGGAATCCGCGCCCGTTCGGGAAAGTAGAGACGCCGCAAAAGCCTCTCCATCCAGACGTCGATGGGGAAGGAATCGAGCCTTCCGAGTCCGAAAAGAAGCACACAGTCGGCGATCTTCTCGCCCACACCGGGAAGCTCGCAGAGCCGGGTGCGAGCTTCCCGGGTGGATTGGGTTCGAAGGTTGGGGAAGAAGTCCGGATCGTCCACGAGGTGGCGGGCGGTCGCTTGCAGGAAGCGCGCGCGAAAGCCCAGGCGAATGGCGAGAAGCCGCTCCTGCTTGGCGGACGCGAGCGCTTCGGGTGTCGGGAAAGTAAAAAATCGACCTCCGGCAATGGAGCTTCCCCAGATCGCCCGCAGCTTCCAGGTGATCCGACGGATCTCCGGGATCGGCTTGACGGGAGAGCAGAGAAAGCTCGCCAGGGATTCCCAGGGATCCTGGTTCAGGATGCGGAGTCCCTGACCCGCCGATCGAGCGGCGGCAAGTGCCGGATCGGACGGGAGTTCTTGGAGAATCTGCTCCCAGTTGCGGGAGAGAGAAAGGTAATCGAGCAGCGCCTGCCGATTTCCCTGGAGGCTTTCGATCCGGCAACCGTCCGGCTCGGGAATGAGCCGGTAGGCGGAGGAACCGATGACCCCGACCCAGGAGCCATCCCGCAGCTTCCCCCACGAGAAGGTCTGTCCGCAGGAAAGAGAGTGCTCGCAATTGATCCGCGCACGGCTGATCCTACCCAGGCTTTCCCAGCCGCCGCCGCGAGCTACCGTTTTCCCTATTGGGTTTAAGCCGATTTTGGACATATTCTTTTTCGTCCGACTGTAAGGAAAAGATGGAATTCCGTGATTATTACAAGATCCTCAATGTGCCGAGGAGCGCTTCCCCCGAGGAGATTCGCTCCTCGTTCCGAAAGCTGGCGCGTCAATATCATCCCGACGTCGCCAAGGATAAGAAAAAAGACGAGGAGAAATTTCGGCAGATCAACGAAGCCTACGAGGTCCTCGGGGACCCGGAGAAGCGAAAGCGCTATGACCAGCTCGGCGCTGCTTGGCAAGAAGGGCAGGAGTTTCAACCGCCGCCACAATGGAGGTCCGGCACCCGCTGGACGCAAACACCGGAGGACTTTGGCTTCCACGTCGGCGGGACGGGATTCAGCGACTTCTTCGAAGCCTTCTTTGCCGACGGAGGGTCTTTGGGATCTCTCTTCGGACACCATCGTCCTTCGAGAATGGGGATGCCGAGAGCGGGAGCCGACGTGGAAGCGGATCTGGCCATTACGCTCGAAGAAGCGCTCCACGGGACTTCCAAGGCTCTTCTCCTGCGCCGGCAACAATCCGGGAAACCGGGCGGACGTACACAGACCTATCACGTCTCCATACCCGCCGGAGTCCGAGAAGGGCAGAGGATCCGGATGGCGGGCCAAGGTCAACCGGCTCCGGCAGGCGGCCGCCCGGGTGATCTTTTCCTCCGAATCCGTTATGCCAAGCACCCCTACTTCCGCGTCGAAGGAAGCGATCTTCTTTACGAGCTCGAGCTTCCCCCTTGGTCGGCTGCACTAGGCACCCAGGCCGATATCCCTGCCCTTGGAGGCAAGGCGCGCCTGCGGATTCCTCCCGGATCGAGCTCCGGCCAGAAGTTCCGCTTGGCGGGTCTCGGAATGCCGCGAAAAGAAGGAGGACGGGGAGACCTCTATGTCACGTTAACGATTCGGATGCCGAAATCCCCAACCCCGGAAGAGCGGGCCCTTTGGGAGAAGCTTGCCCAGGTCTCGCCTCCCGAACGGAGCAAAGGCGGCTGAACTCTCGGGCGAGGAAAGGGAGCGATGTCACCGCAAAAGGATTCCAGACCCTCGGTCGAGTTGATTCTCTACCAAAGCTTGCCACCGAGATATTCCACGGCGGCACTGGCCGAGCTCGCCGATGTCCATCCGGAAATGGTTCTTTGCTATTGGAGGCTCGGGCTCCTTCAGGCGGAGGAGCAAAAACCCCAGGGCCCCCTCTTTGATGACGACGCGCTCTTCCTGCTCAAGAGGCTCGAGCAGCTTCGCAAGGAATATAGTCTTTCCCTGCGAGCGCTGCGTCTTCTCGCCCAAGCCTTGCACTTGCGGGAAGGATGAGAGTGGGACGATTGAAGGAAGGGGAAACACCGCTTGCCGAACTACTCCGGACGCTCCTGGCTCAAGAGGGCTCGATCCCTTTTTCGCGCTTCATGGAGCTTGCCCTCTATCACCCCCATTACGGCTATTACTCCCAATCGCCTTCCCGCCGGATCGGTCGAAGGGGAGACTACTACACCGGGCCTAGCTCGGGCCCGGCCTTTGGCCGTCTCTTTTCCGAAGCGGTAGCCGAGGCTTGGGACCTTCTGGGACGGCCGGAGATCCTCGATCTCTGGGAGCAGGGAGCCGGAGCAGGATGGCTCGCCTGCGACTTGGTCGGCTCGCTCCGAGCACACGAGCCCCGCCTCGCGGCGCGAATCCGCTACACCATCGTCGAGCCGAGGGAACTGTCGCGGAAGGAGCAGGAGGAGCGCGTGAGCGCGGCGGAACTTTCGAATCACTTTCGTTGGGTAAAGTCTTGGGCTGAAGCCGAAAAGCTCGTCGGCGTATTCTTTTCCAACGAACTGGTCGATAGCTTTCCGGTCCACCGGCTCGTCCGGAGGGGGACCGGCTGGTCCGAGACCCTCGTGACGTGGAAGGAAGGGCGCTTCTGTTTCACGGAAGAGCCTCTCTTCAGCGCAAGCCAATGGCAGGGCGTCCTGTCGGAACCGGGCTCGGATCTTCCGGAGGGGTGGGTCGTCGAGGTGAGCCTCGACGCTCTCTCATGGATGCGCCGGGTGGGGAGACTGCTCGACCGTGGACTCGTTTTTACCTTCGACTATGGCTTGCTTCCGGAGGAGCGTTTCGTTCCCGAGAGATCCGGCGGAACTCTCCGGGCCTATCGCCGTCACCTCCGGGAAGGCGATCTCCTCGCCCATCCTGGGGAACAGGACCTGACCGCCCATGTCGACTTCGGCAGACTCCAGAGAGTCGGGGAGGAAGCCGGATTACAAACGTTGGCGTTAGTCGATCAGCACCACTTTTTCGTGGGGCTTCTCTCCGCTTTGAGCGAACGCTGCGAAGGAAGGCTTCCCGACGGTCTGACCGCCGGAGGTTTTCAGACGCTGGCCCATCCGGGATTCCTCGGACGAACCCACCGCGTGCTGATTCAGAGCAAGGGGATTGGAAATGCGTCTTCCCTCTCCTGCTTGCGTTTTGCTCGCTCGGTTGGTTCTTGTCCTCCGGGGCGTCTACCCGCTACCAATAGGGCGTGCGTATCGATCTCTCGGAACGAATCGTCGGGCTCTTGACACCGGTCTCCGCCTTGCGACGAATCGGTGACCTGGGGATCGGAGACGCTCGGGCGGTGCGCGAGGCAATCGATTTTTGCGCGGAACTCGGCATCCATTGGCTCCAGCTCCTCCCCATCAACGAGACGAGCGGAGACAATAGCCCCTATAACGCGATCAGTTCGCTGGCTCTCGAACCGGCTCTCTTCACCTTGGAGCCCGACGAGGTTCCCGGCCTGGAGGCAGCAGATATCCCGAGAGGATGGATCGAGGAAGCTTCGATCGGCGATATCATCGATTATCCGCGAGTCAAAGAGAGAAAGAAGACGCTCTTGGAAAAGGCCTTTGCGCGTTTCTCCGAACAGAGGCCGCCGAGTTGGAAAGAGTTCCAGGAATTTGGCCGGTCTCACGCCTCTTGGCTCAAAGGCTATTCCCTCTTTCGAGCCCTTTTGGATCGGCAAGGAGGGGATCCACGTTGGGACCAGTGGCCACCGGAAATCGCGCACTATCGGAGAGCTCTTGCCTGGCTGCGGGTCGAGCGTCCGCGGGAGCTTTTGCGGAAGCGCTCGTTTTATGCCTTCGTTCAATGGGTCGGCTACCGCCAGTGGAAGTCGGTCCGTGACTACGCGGACTCCCGCGGCATCCGGCTGATGGGCGACATTCCCTTTGGGATCAGCCGCTATGGGTCGGATGTCTGGACCAGCCCTCCCCTCTTCGACACCAGCTGGTGCGGAGGAGCTCCCCCGGAACGGTTTTTCCAGTCGGATGCATTCATTCAAAAGTGGGGCCAAAACTGGGGGATCCCACTCTACGCCTGGGAAAAGCATGAAGCGGAGGGCTTCTCCTGGTGGAGGCAACGAATCGCTCGAACGCTGGAGATCTTTCACGGCTTCCGCATCGACCATGTGCTCGGGTTTTTCCGGATCTACGCCTTTCCGTGGAAACCGGAAGAAAACTCGGCCTTCCTTCCGCTTAGTCCAGAGGAGGCACAGGCCCGAGCGGGCGGCAGGGTGCCTCATTTCATTCCCGCCTCCGACGAGAAGCTCGATGCGGCCGCTCACAACGAGGCGCGAGGAGTCTTGCTCCTCCATCGGCTCCTGGCGGAAACCGGAGAGGCCGCTGTGATTGCGGAAGATCTCGGCTTCGTCCCTTTTTACGTTCGTCCCGCCCTAAGTGAGCTGGGAGTTCCCGGCTTCAAGATCCCTATATTCGAGCGGGAGGAGGATCACTCCTACTTGCCCGTTTCGGCCTATCCCCGCTTGAGCGTGGCAACCTATGCAACCCATGACCATCCTCCTCTCGTCTGTTTTTACCGAGATCTCGTCGAACGGTGGTTGAGCCCAAACGGGCATGATGCTTGGCTGGAGCTTCAGAGGCTGATGAGCTTCCTCGGCTGGAATCCAGAGACCCCGCCACGGGAATTCTCCCAGGAACTCCATCGGCGCATGCTCCAGGTGTTGCTCGATTCCCCTAGCTGGATGGTTTCCATTCTGGTCAGTGATCTCCTCGGAGTCGATACTCGGTTTAATCTGCCGGGAGCGGAACGGAACTGGATTGCCCGCCTCTCTTTGCCCCTGGAGGAATACCAGCGGCGAGCGCCGCACGCGGAGCTTCTCGCCTCCTTTCGGAAGCTCGCCGCCGAAAGCGGTCGAGTGGCGCGCAGAAGCTGACGAAGAGGGCTCGCTTTTTCCCCCGCACGATGGCAGAAAAGGAAGCTGGTATGCGACGTCTTCTCTTTCTTCTCCCCTTTTTGCCTCTCTTCGCCGGCTGCGATCAAGCGGTCTACCTTTGGCAGTACGGTTCGTTGACCGGGCCAGGAAAGAAAAACGCCCGAACGGCCTTCGAGCACGACAT
The DNA here is from genome assembly GCF_902143375.2 of Methylacidimicrobium tartarophylax. Classification (GTDB taxonomy): domain Bacteria; phylum Verrucomicrobiota; class Verrucomicrobiia; order Methylacidiphilales; family Methylacidiphilaceae; genus Methylacidimicrobium; species Methylacidimicrobium tartarophylax. The sequence goes on from NZ_CABFVA020000076.1 coordinate 15,407, forward strand.
CTTCCCCGCCGAGGCCAGAGCAAAATACCGGATCGTCCAGGACGAGATCACGGTCAACGAGGTGGAGATGCCCACGATCAACCCTTGGACCAATCAAGAGGAAGCAGGCGTCCATGTCACCGTCATCGTCCGATTTCAAAATGGTCGGCTCTTCCAGCAGAGTTATGACGGGGCGATCATCCATGTGCATGGCGGCCACTGGCGGGTGAATCCTCCTCTGACGAAGGCAATTCAGGCCCAGTTGGAGGCGGCTTCGCGCGCTTGACCTGCCTGTCTCACAAAGTTCGTACCCGAGGCGCGGCGGATGGGCCTGGATGCAAGGCGGGCCGCA
>NZ_CABFVA020000077.1 GCF_902143375.2 Methylacidimicrobium tartarophylax
GGTCGGGGACTGGAATCGGTCGGAGCATCCTCACCTGGGGAGCGAGAGCCGGGCTGGTGAGCCAGGGGGAGAAGCTGGTCACCCGCATCTTTCCGAGCACGGCGGCGGGCATCCCCATCTTTCGGAAGGAATGGGAGAACACCCCCATTTGGATTCTCGATCGAGCGGACATCCTCACCTTCATGCCGCGGAAGGCAGGGGGATGGGGGAGCATATGCATGCATCTCACATGCATGCGGAGCATGTGCATGCCTCCCATGCGCATGCCGCCCACGTCCATGGGGGGGGCAGGAGGTAATTCGCGTAAGGAGAGAGAGAACTCCTGGCGACATCATGGTTTGAAAGGAGGCGATCATGAACGTGTTGAATCGTTTGCAGAGTGTTTCCAAGATTTGGAGGCCCAAAAGTCCCAAGGTCGTCCTACTCGATCCAGAGGCTGCATCGAGCAATGTCCCACACGAGGAAGCAGCCGGTTCCGACGGTGGGCAGCAGGTCGCCAAAAACGGTGTCCACGCGAACGGAGGAGGCTCTGCGTCCGAGTCGTTGGTGCCATACGGCTCGGCTACGGTTGAGCCGACCTCGGCTCCGGAACCCCGAGGAAAAAGAGGGGGCGGACTCCTTCTTCTTTCCCTTGGCGGCGGGATCCTTCTTCTGGGCGGCTTGGCGATTGCCGGCTTCTCCAACTGGTGGAACCATCTGCAGGTTCCCGGGTCGGTCGCAGACGAGGAGTATCATGCCTATGATCGAACCGTCGCGCAGTACGAGAAATGGAGAAACGAGATCCTGGATCGGATCAACGGAGCCGGTAATGGAGCGGCGCCAGCGAAAAAGTTCGGCATGTTCGAGGCCAAAACGCACCTGCCTCCGGAAGAAGCGGTCCATGCCTGTTTGCGGAGACATCTTCCCGGTTATGTGACGATCGTGTCGATCGAGCCGGTTGGCTACCGCACTGTCGGCAGCGCCGAGGAGTTGGACTATCTGGTGACCGTCGAGTCTGCGGTCGACCTCTATGTCGTTCCGGCTCTTGCCGCGCCAGGCCCACCCGATAATGCGCCCGAGCTGGTCAAGCAAGTCTGGCCCGATCTGCTTTGGGACGCGACGTTGCCTCCGGGAATGGAGTTTAAGGCCGGCGAGAAAGACCGCTACCTGCTGGCGAAGGCGGACCAGAAGTTGTCGTTTTTTTGGAAGATCGAGAAGGCGCAGATCGTCGATGGGAAATGGCGGATTCAGCGCGTTGCTCCAGCCCTATTGGAGTGGAACAATGGGTTTCTTGCCGTCGGGTTGGACAACACGTTGCAGGGAGGGAGTGCCATTCCTCCCTTGTTCCTCTGCCGAAGCAAGGATCTTGAGGAGTACTCCGCTTCCTTCGACCGATGCCTGGCGGAAGTCAAGAGGAGCTATGATGACATGGAGGCGGACATCGCCCAGGCAAAAAAAGAACTTGGGCTAGAGGTGGCAAAGGCTCCGGGAGGCATCCGGAAAGGGATCGATATGGCGCGGGTGAAGCAAGCCCGCTCGGATGCCTTTAACGAGGGAATGAATAAGGGTCAGGACTTCAGCGACAACGTCCTTGCCAATGCCGAAGGCACCACTGGGATGGGAATCGTCCCGGTTGCCGAAGTGGCAGCTCCCTTCCTATCAGGTCTGTTTCACAGCAAGAATGCGGAAAAGGAAGAGATCGCAAGGCAGCGCGCACGAGCCAGAGACGAGTATCGAGAACGCATGGCAAGACATGCCAGGCAAGCAAAGGAAGCCGAGCAAAAGGGAAATCAATATCAAGCACAGCAGGAGTCGAAGTTCGTTCAGGACTACCGGGATCTTGCCGGCAAGAGGGTGGCGGAGATTCGCCAATTCGTTCAGAAAACCGCCATGGCCGAGGATGAAGCGGGCAGAGCCAAGGACAATCGTGCTCTGAGGGAGCAGTAAGGAGCACTGTTCCCGCTTTTTCTCGCGCGCAGTAAGCCGCTCCCGTGGGGTATCGGTGGCCTGGAAATCCTTCCGAATCCTGCGCCGCCGCTCAGCCACCGCTCCGGCGGAGGTTTGTCTCCCGCAGGGAAAAGAGCTGCGAAGGCTGCTGCTCGTGGCCGTTGTGGGGGCCTCCTGCTTGCACGGCGCGATTTCCACGAGAGCCCGTGAGCCGGAAGGCAGCCAACACGAGACTCTCCTTCCGACCGGGGTGCGGATCGATCTCTCCCCGATTCGGGATCTCCATCTAGACCCGCTCTATGGGGTCTCCGGAGAGACAAAGGTCCCGGCCTCCGGCTCTTTCGCCATGGCGGCGAGTCCGACGAGCGATACGTTGCTGGTCTTGAGCTCGGGCTACAACCTGCGGTTCGGCTCGGACGGGAAGCCGATTCCGGAGCTCTCCCACGAATCCGTCTTTGTCTTCGATATTTCCCAAGGAGCGCCCAAGCAGGTGGCCGTCCTTCCGCTTCCGAACTCCTTTTGCGGGATTGACTGGAATCCGGACGGAAAGGAGTTCTACGTCTCGGGCGGGGGAGAGGATCGGATCTATGTTTTCTCCAGAACGGCAGACACCTGGGCGTCGGCCCGACCGCCGATCCCCCTGGGGCACGAAAAGGGCAACGGGATCGAGACGAAGCCCGTGGTCTCCGGGCTTCGCGCCGATCCGGAAGGGAAGCTCCTGCTCGTCGCCAACTACGCCAACGACTCGGTCAGCCTGGTTCGGTTGGCCGACGGGAAGAAGGTCGCCGAGCTCGATTTGCGCCCCGGGAAGATCGATCCCAAGGAGAGGGGAATCCCCGGCGGGGAGTACCCGATGGATGTTGCCTGGGTCGGAAAGGCGAAGGCCTATGTCGCCAGCTTGCGGGATCGGGAGATCGTGGTCGTCGGGGTGGAAGCGGAAAAGATGCGTTGCCTGGGCCGAATCTCCCTCCGGGGAGACCCGAACCGGATCGTGGTCTCTCGAGATCGGAGCCGAGCCTATGTGACCGAGGACAACTCGGACCAAATCGCGGCGATCGACACAAAGGCCGACCGGATCCTGGAATCGATTCCTTCTGTTTCCGAGCCGGGTTCCGTCAGGCCGGGAAAACCGCGCGGAGCCTCTCCGAACAACCTCTGCCTCGATCCCTCGGGAAAGTTCCTCTATGCCACCAACGGCGGAATGAACTGCGTCTCGGTGATCGAGCTTGGTCCCAAGGTACTGGGGATCGCAGGCGAGGTGCGGGAGGATGGGGCGGAGGCGAGGAGCAGGGTTGTCGCCCTGATCCCGACCGGCTGGTACCCGACGGCGGTCGCTTGCAACGGAAGCGGAAGCTGGCTCTATGTGGCGACCGGGAAGAGTGTCACGGGACCGAACGACCGGGGATTCGGGCGGCCGCTCCCGGCTCCGGGAGAACTCGTCAAGGTCTGGAGGTCGAAGAACGAGTATATCCTCCAAAAAATGGTGGGGAGCCTGCAGAGCTTCCCGCGACCCGATCCGGCGCTCGATCGTCGGCTCACCGAGACTGTCTGGAGGAACAACCATCGAATCGGTGCCGAAACGGGGAACGAGGCAATCCTGCGCGTGCTGCGCCGACGGATCCATCATATTTTCTACGTTATCAAGGAGAACCGGGGATACGACCAGCTCTTCGGGGATTTGAAACGCGGGAACGGGGATCCCGGCTTGGCAATCCTGGCACCCTACTGCCCCAACGAGCGGCGGCTGGCCGAGCAGTTCGTCCTCTTGGATCATTTCTTCGACAGTGGGGAAGTGAGCGGGGACGGCTGGAATTGGAGCACGGAGGGCCGGGCGATCGATATTACCGAAAAGACGGTGCCGCTCCACTATGCCCATCGAGGAGCTACCTACGATTTCGAGGGCGACAACCGGAACATCGCGGTGGGAATTGGGAACATGGACAAGAGGAAGGAGGTAGATCCCGGGCTTCCCGACGATCCCGATCTTCTGCCGGGAACCAGGAGCGTGGCCGCGCCGGACGGTCCGGAGGGAGAGGCGGGGCTGGGCTATCTCTGGGACGCAGCCCTGCGGAAGGGCATCACCGTCCGGAATTACGGGTTTTTCGGCGATCTGACCCGCTACCATCTGCCCAAAGAAGACCCTTTGTTCATTCCCCTTTCGCGGCATCCTTTTGCGGAGAGGATCATTCAGTTCTTTCCCGACAATGCCACGCTGGCCAAGGTCAGCGACCTCTACTATCGCGGCTTCGACATGAAGTATGCCGATTATTGGCGCTACAAGGAGTGGGAACGGGAGTTCGACGAGTATGCGAGGAAGGGGAATCTCCCCGCCTTGGAGCTGATCCGTCTTCCCCACGACCATTTCGGCTCCTTCCGCGAGGCGGCGGACAGGGTCGACACGGTTGAGGCACAGATGGCGGACAACGACTATGCGGTGGGTCTGCTGGTGGAAAAGGTCGCTCGGAGTCGCTACAAGGATGACACTCTAATCTTCGTGATCGAGGACGACGCGCAGGCTGCGGCGGATCACGTCGATGCCCACCGGAGCATCGCCCTTGTGGTGGGCCCCTTCGTCAAGCAGGGAGCCGTCATCCGCCGGAGGTTTACCACGGTGAGCGTTCTGAAGACGATCGAGGAGATCCTCGGCTTCGGGCCGCTCTGCTTTTATGACCAGGGCGCCGAGCCGATGACCGACCTCTTCGACCCAGCAAAGCAAAGCTGGAGCTACCAGGCGGTCGTTCCCGCCGTCCTGCAAAAGACCGACCTTCCGGTCAGGGATCAAGAAGGGGCGGGGGCTTCCGCCCGTCATGACGCCTCCTTTTGGGAAGAGCTCTTGGGCGACCAGGACTTCTCGGACGCGGACCAGCTCGATGCGGAGCGATTCAATCGGGCCTTGTGGATCGGCTTGAAGGGAAGGGAGAAACCCTGGCCGGTCCCTGCCGCGGCCGGAGAGTAGGACGGTCGGACCCTCCGCCGGAGGCCCGTTCGAGACCGTGCCTCACCGGAGAGAGGAGAAATCCCGAAGCGGACGGGCTTTCGTTCCGTCACGATTCATGCAATGAACGTGCCGGAAATGAGGAGCGGAAGTGTTTGTATATAATTGGCCACCAACGTCTTGGGATCTCAATAATCGCGACGAGGATTTGTCACACAAATGTAACAACATTGTCACACTCCTTTTTCTTCGAGTTGTGGCATAGAACATCGGGCGATCGCGGTAGGGTCCGGCAGACAGGCTGTCCCTGGTTCCAAATCGGCATGACGGGATCGCGAGGTTTCGTTCTGGGGAAAGAGGAGGAGAGATGAATTGTGCGGCGTACTGGTGGAAGAGACGAGCTTCTCGGTTGGCTGGGCTCTTGATCGCATCGGCGTTTCTGATCGGGACGGTACGCGCGGACGAGGCGGGTTCCACGGCAGCGGAGCCCGGAAGCGGCTCCGGGACCGGCGGAACGGCGGACAATGGCCAAGGGTCCGGCCAGGCGCCCGTCACCGGAAGCGGAAAAGCGAAACAATCGGGATGGGCAGGGATCGTCCAGCAGACGGAGCCGGAAAAACAGGAGGCCCAAAAGCAGGGCAGCGACGTGCAGATGCAGGAGGTGACCGTCTCAGGGGAATCCACGTCCTCAGGGGAAGCCGAGTGGACGTCGCCCGACCTGACCTCGGGCGAGCCCAACGCACCCATCCTGCCGACGGCGGCTCCGGTGGTCTCCACGTTCGGGACGCCGATGAACGTCATGGATACGCCGCGGCAGGTTACGCCGGTCAACCAGACGCTCCTGAGGTCGTCGGGAGCACTCTATCAGGGGTATATGGACCCGCTATCGATTTCCTCCATCCTCCCCACGGCTTATACGGAACTGAACTGGGGCATGGGTAACTCGGTGACGATCCGGGGCCGCCAGGCGCTTCCGTACGTCAACGGCATCGAGATGACCCTCCAGAATGACGGCATGCAAGGGGTGCCCTTCAGCTGGAACATGGTCGAGAACATGGATATCCAGGAAGGCCCCGCGAACGCAGTGTTCGGAGCGACCCAGGCGTCGACGGGCAGCGTCAACTACATCACCAAGCAGCCCTACTTCGATAAGTTCCAGGGCCGGGTCTGGGACACGACCGGCATGTATTCGCAGTACCTCTGGGGCGCAGACCTCGGCGGCCCGGTCGACAAGGAGGGCAAGCTCGCGTGGCGCTTCTCGTACATGGGACAGGACCAGGGTAGCTACTACGATTACGTCTACAATGATCAGCAGAATTTCTACTTCACGGTGGGATGGAAGCCCTACGACAACTATTCGGCCAACCTCTACGCCGACTATGGGATGTATAACTTCCAACCCGAGCTCGCGGACTTGATGAACCGGCCGACCAACAACCTGATTCAGAACGGCCTTTATAGTACCGGGGTGATGCCGGGATTCCCCGGCAGCATGTATCAGGGCGGACCGGCGACCGGCTCAGCGTTAAATCCCGCGTACAACACCTACGCGGGGCCGCTGGCGGGGGTCAATCGGCGTGCCACGATCATCAGCCCGTACGGGGGCGGAAACGCCAACAACGGTTTCGCCCAGCTCGTGCAGACGGTAAAAGTGAACGACGATCTCCAGATCGTGAATAATTCGTTCCTCTGGTACACGAAGACCGAGTGGTTGGAGCCGGAGCTCTATGCCATGCAGTATACTCCGGGGGACTACGAGTTCGACAACCGGACGGAGGTCCGCTGGACCTTCGATCCTCTCGCCAGCGAGCCCGAGAAGCCGAAGACGAAGGAGCAAAAGGGTCTCGAGAATGTCTTCGGCAAGCTCCTGCTCAAGAGCTCGGTCGATGCGGGCATTGAATGGCACTACCAGTACAATGACGACTACTTCTCGGAAAGCGCCTGGTCCTACGGCAACTCCTACAGCCTGGTCAATCCGATGAATCCCGGCCTCAGCAACCCGGCGCTCTTCTACCTGCCGGGAACCGCGCAGTTCAACAGCTTCGTCAATAACCCTCATTCCAAGGCGGGTTCGGGCGGCCTCTGGCATGTTCCCGGTGCTCCGGCGAACTACTACTACGAGCCGCTCAACGGCGCCTCGGGAAGCACCCAAGGCCAGTACTGGTCGATCGCGCCGTTTTGGCAGCACAACCTGCAGATCACGGACAAGTTTGCCCTCTACTTCGGCGCGCGAGGAACCGCTTACTTCTGGGACTACACCACCCCGCAGGGGCCGGCGGGAATGCCGCAGATCCCAGGACTTACGAGCGCAGCCCTAAACACGTCCTCGTTTGCGCCCCTGATCAACATCAGCCCTACCTACAAGCCATTCGACTGGATGACCGCCTACGTCAACTACAACTGGTCCTACGTGAACAACGTGGCGGTGATCGGCGGGGCCGCGCCCACGTTCAATGAGGCCTCGTTCCATCTGGTCAACCAGCTGATCGAAGGAGGTGTCAAGTTCAACCTGCTCAACGACAAGCTTTTCATCACGGCTGCGGGCTTCACTCAGAATCAGGAGCTCAACAACCTCGGTTTGCCTCCAACCCCCGCCACGATCACGGGATACGAAGTGAACATTGCCTACCAGCCGAACCGCAACTGGTGGATACGCGCTGGCTACATCGACATGCATGGCGTCGAAAACTGGTCGGCACTCACCCACGGACCGAGCATGCGCCAGGACTACTCCACGGCAATGGCGTACCAGGAGGGGTTGGCACTCAACACGAACCTCGGCCTTCCCTCCGGAATCTACAACATGATCGGCTTCCCGGAGCAGTATGCGAGTGCGACGATCACCTACACCTCGGACATGGGGCTGGGAGGGACGTTGCAAGGGATCTTGATGAGCAACCAGTATCTCGACTACTTCGGCAGTGCCTCGATCCCGACGCAGTACATTTTAAATGCCCAGGTGTTCTATGTGCAGCCGAAGTGGGAGGCGCGGCTCTACATCTATAACTTCACGAACAACAACTACTGGCTGCCCTTCGGCTTGGGGTCGGCCGGAAGCCGAGCCTTCGACGAGAGCTCGATCATCGCGGGCTGGCCCTTCTGGGTCGAAGGCAACGTCGTCTTCAAGTTTTAGTGGGAAGCTCGGAGGTATTTCGCTCGTCGCGAGAAACCGGAAGGCGGGGCAGAGAGCCCCGCCTTCCTTTTGGCGCGGTGGAGTCAGGCAATTTCATTGCAAAGGCGCTCTTGCCAGGAGCGTACGGGCGCGCATAGTCAGCTTGTTTCGAGGGGAGAAGGGATGACCAATCTGAGAACGCACGGCTGCGGGGGGAACGCACGCCGAATCGCCCTGGTCTTGCTTGCTGCCGGGATCGCCGGGTGGGCCGCGCTGGCCCGGGTGCATGCCGGACCCGAGGCCTGGGAAAGTCGCTTGGTCGACCTTCGCGTGGTGACGAAGAGCGGGGGCGGGCGAACCCTTCGCGGGATCGTCGTTTCGGCCGACGGCCGGCTGCTCACCGTGACGTCGGGTCTGGAAGACGCCTCACGGATTGATGCCAAGCGCTGGAACTTTCGGCCGGTGCGCTGCACGGGTTGGCTCGGCTCCGATCCCCGAACGGGCTTGGTGCTCTTGCAGGTGGAGGGAGCCGATCTTTCAGCGGTCCGGATCGTGGCGGCGGACAACCTCCCTCCGGAAGGCGGAGAAACCTTCACCGTGCCCCGGCCGAGCCCGGAGGAGCCAAAGCAGGAGGCGGCCTTTCTCCGGTTGTCCGGACCGGGAGTTCCGTCGGGTAATGGGGATCTTCTTTGGCTTGGCGGAAAGGTAGAGGAGATCCTGCCGGGGAGCCCCGTCTTCAACGAGCGGGATCAGTTTGTCGGTTTGGTCACGCTCGTGGATGCCGACAACCATCGCCTGTGCGTCGCGAGGGTGAGCGCGCCGTTGGAGCTGCTGGATCGCGTTGATCTGGCGGCCGAGGCAGCGGCGATGCGGCAGAGCCTGGAAAAGGTCGCAGCGCGGGGGCAGGATCCCGCCGTGACGAGCAGCCCGGCCTGGCGCGATCTACAGGCTGCCGTTGGCCCCAAGGAAGCGGAGGTGGCGGCCGATCGTCTCGTGCAGGCGGCTCCGCGGTCGCCGTCGGCTTGGACGGCTGCGGCGTTTTCCTATTGGCAGGCGAGGGCTCTGGAGAAGGCGGAGTTTGCGGCGAAAAAGGTGGTCGCATTTTTCCCCCAGGACCCTTCCGCCGTGCTCCTGCTCGGAGAGATCGAGGCGGCGCGAGGCCGTTACGGGCCCGCGATCGACGCGATCTTGGAAGCGAAGGAACGGGGAGCTTCGACCGCGGAGGTCTCGCTTCTCCTGGGAAAGTGCTTTTTTGCCGAGGGACAGTGGGAAAAAGCGTGCGATGAGTTTCGCGCCTATCTTCGGTTCCGGCCTCGGCATACTTCCGCGTGGCTCGCGCTTGGGCAGACCCTCCTCAGAGCCCAGAGCTGGGACGAGGCCGTCAAGGCCTACACCCGGGCCGCGCGGCTCAACCCCCAGTCGGTTCGCGCCTGGGCAGGTCTAGCGGAGAGTTGTCGACAGGCCAAGCGATGGGAAGACGCGGCCTCGGCCTACACCGAACTGACCCTGCTCGAGCCGAAGAATAGCGGGGCCTGGTTCAATTTGGGGCTGGCACTCTTGCACAGCGATCAGCCCTCTTTCGCCCGAGCTTCCTTTCTTCGGGTGGTGCAACTCGATCCGAAAGACCGGGAAGGCTGGTTCAATCTGGCCGTGTTGAGCCAGCGCGCTCGAGATGCCCGGATGGCGATCCAGGCCTATCGGAAAGCGATCGAGGTCGATCCCGCGTTCGGCGCGGCTTGGTTCAACCTGGGAGTGGTCTATCGGGAGATCCGCCGGTATGAGGATGCTTCCCTGGCGTGGAAAAGGGCCGAGGCTTTCCTCCCGGGAGATGTTCGTCCGATCGCGAACCTCGCCCTGCTGGAAGACGCGCTTCACCGGCCTTCGGAGCGCGATCTGGAGCTTCAAAAGCTCGATCAGGTGGATGCGGGGCTGGCCCAGCAAATCCGGTCTCAGATTGCTCTCGGAGCGCGGCAAACCCGATAGGGCAGCAGAGAAGAACCGCTTCCTTTTCGCTTCCTTTTGGCTTGTTGCGGTTCGTAAAAAAAAGCAGGATGCGGCCCCAATGAGAGGGTTTTGCGTCGCCGTCGCTCTTGCCGCGTTTGTTGGGATCGGAACAACTCGTGCCGAGGAACCACCTTCACAGGCACCCGGAGAGGCGGCACAATCGGGGGAGGAGAACATCGTGACGACTCCATCGGGGCTAAAGTATGTCGATCTCGTGGTGGGCCGGGGCAATCCGGTTGGGCCCGGCAAGCGGGTCACCGTGGACTACGTCGGGAAGCTGGAGGACGGCAAGGTCTTCGACAGCTCGCAGTCTCATGGGAAGCCTTTTACCTTCGTCATGGGCCAGCGGGGAGTCATTGCCGGTTGGACCGAAGGGATCGCCACGATGCGCGAAGGAGGGAAGCGCAAGCTCATCATTCCTCCCCAGCTCGGGTATGGCGCGGACGGAGCGGGAGACGTGATTCCCCCCAATGCCGTGCTGCTCTTCGATATCGAAGTGCTCAAGGTGGAATAGATCGGCCGTCGGTCATCCCCATGGCAGTAAGAGGGATTGGTTTTGGCTTGCGGGAAAGCTCTTCCCCTTGCACGCTAAGGATGGGCATGAAGACCACTCTCATCAGCACTAAGATCGTTCCCGAGTTCCATCGGCAGATCGGAAGCGAACTGGAGGCTTTTCTCCAATATTTGGCGATTGCCGCCTACTTTGAGAAAGCCGCCTTGCCGCGACTCGCCGCTTACTTCTCCCGTCAGGCCGAAGAGGAACGAGGACACGCGATGCGTTTTCTCCAGCTCTTAGTCGATAACGATGTGGACGTGGCGATTCCCTCCGTTCCCGCTCCCGAGGTGCAGTTTCGCGATGCCGAACATGCCGTTACGCTCTCCCTGGAACGAGAGCTGCGTGTCACGGAGGAGATCCATTCCCTTTTGCGCCTGGCCCGCCAGGAGAACGATTTCACCTCCGAAACCTTTCTCCACTGGTTTGTGAAGGAGCAGCTGGAGGAGGTTTCCTCCGTCGATCAGCTGCTGAAAATGATTCAGAGAGCGGGAAATCATCGCCTGTTGCTGGTGGAAGATTTCCTGGGTCGATCGGATCAGATGAAGCCGTCCAAGAAGGAGAGCGAAGGCGGGTAGAGAACTCCGCTCTCGCGGATCGCGCAGCCGCGATTCCGGCGAATCGTCTTTGCGATACGCGCAACGGTCCATTTCTTGAAGAGGGAAACGCACCCGTAGCTCAATTGGATAGAGCGTTGGCCTCCGGAGCCAAAGGTTGCAGGTTCGACCCCTGCCGGGTGCACCAAGAGCCAAGCGGGAGCCGTTTTCGGATCTGTAGAGGAACTGAGCAGCGGACTAGGCGCAAGGGAGGGGAGTCCGGGACAGGGGGAGCATGACACTATCGCATGAGAACGCCATCTCGGCGTGAGGTGATCCTGTCCGGACGGCTAGTGAGCAGCCGGGATATCCATCGGCGTGTCAGAAAAGTGACGAAAGAAGGAGGGTAAGAATGAGTTGGGAACAGGTGGGCGCCCTGATCGGGGCGGTGGTGGTGATCGTTTTCGTCGGCTTTGTTTTGCTCGCGTTTCGATTGAAGCGCCTGCTGGGCCGATTGGAGGAGGTGTCGCACGAGGTCTCCGAGGTTCGGGCCGATCTTGGCGCTTGGGAGAAGGAGCTGCGCACGGTGCGGGCGGAAGCCCAAACCATGCGGGGGGAACTGCAGAGCACGCGCGGCGAGCTGCAGAACTTGCGGACGGAAATGCACGACCATTGGGCGACGATGGCAAGCGTCAAGGAGCTGCTTCGCCGAGAGCTTCCCAATCATGCAAATTCCAGCGGTGCTCTGCCTCCCGCTTCAACGGCGGAGCCGGCTTCGGAGCCCAGCCGAATGACGCCTGCGGTTCTGGCGGAGCGTGGGGAATCGACCGCGAACGATTGGCTCCGGCAGGAGACCCTGCGGCGGTTAAGCGGATAGGCGGTTCAGGAATTCGGTGCAGAAGTGGCGATAGCTTACGGCACCGACGCTGGATGGGTCGTAGGCGGTGATCGGCTTGCCATGGCTTGGCGCTTCGGCAAGGCGGATGGAGCGCGGAATGATGGTTTGAAAGAGGAGTTCCGGAACGTGTCGGCGAACGTCCTCGACGACCTGCTGGCTCAAGTTGGTTCTTACGTCGAACATCGTCATGAGGATCCCCAGGATGCGCGTGCCCTTTCCGCTCTCGACCGCTCCCAGCTTGGGGAGAAGGTCGAGGATCTTCGATAGCCCTTCCAAGGCGTAATACTCGCATTGGAGCGGAATGAGGACTAGGTCCGCGGCAGCGAGGGCATTGGCCATCAAGAGGCCGAGGGAAGGGGGGGTGTCGAGCAAAACGATGTCGTAGTCCTGTTCCTCGCGCAGCGGCTGCAGGGCCCCTCGCAGCTGGAAAAACGGAGATTCCGATGCGGCGAATGTCGTTTCGATCGCGGCTAACTCCAATTCTGAGGGAACAAGCGCGAGACGTGGAAGGAGCGTAGAGACGATCTGCTCGCGAATCCGCTTCTCTCCGAGGAGAACCGAACGCAGGCTTCCGCCCGGCGGAACCACGCTGCCCAGGCCGCTCGTCGCATTCGCCTGAGGATCGGTATCGATCAGGAGAACGCGCTTCCCCTGTTCTGCCAAGCAAGCCGCCAGATTGATCGTGGTGGTCGTTTTGCCGACTCCTCCCTTTTGATTGGCAACCGCAATCACTTTCATTGCAGGGGCGACAGTGCGACAAACTTGACAAGTGGGCAAAATGTTTTTATGTGCCAGGACTCTGTTCTTGCGATGATCGCCGTTGAAAACTTGACCAAGGATTATGCGGGATTCCGTGCCGTGCAAGGGATCTCCTTTTCCGTGCAGAAAGGGGAGATCGTCGGATTTCTCGGACCCAACGGCGCCGGCAAGACGACGACGATGCGGGTTCTGGCCGGTTATCTGCCTCCGACGGGCGGCAGGGTTTCCGTGGCTGGTCACGACATCGTCGCGGAATCCCTGGAAGCCAGGAGACACGTGGGATACATGCCGGAAAACGTGCCGCTCTATACGGATCTCCGGGTGAACGAATACCTCGCCTATCGTGCTCGCCTGAAGGGTGTCAAGAGGAGCAAGGTCAAAGAAAGAGTAGAGTCCGTCAACCGTCTTTGTCATCTCGACGACGTAAAACACAAGATCATTGGCAACCTGTCGAAGGGCTATCGGCAGCGGGTTGGGCTGGCCGACGCCTTGGTTCATGACCCCGATCTCCTGATCCTCGACGAGCCGACAATCGGTCTGGACCCCCATCAGATCCGTGCGGTTCGCGATCTGATCCGCTCCCTGGGTGAGCGTCATACCATTTTGCTTTCGAGTCATATCTTAAGTGAAGTGGAAGCCGTCTGCACCCGGGTGTTGATCCTTCATCGGGGACGGATCGAGGCTGCCGACACGCCGGAGAATCTTGCGCGTCTGGTGCAAGGAGGAGGCGCAGGAGTGCGACTGGAAGTCTCCTGCCGTCCGGCGGAAGGGGAGCGGGAATTTGCCCGGCTGCCGGATGTCGAGTCGGTCCATTGCTGTTCGGAACAGGAGGGATGGTCTGTCTTCGAGATCGCGTCCAAGGCGGGAAGAGATATTCGAGACGGGATCTTTTCGGTCGTACAGAAGCAAAACTGGCGCCTTCGGGAGATGTCCCGGCTGCGGGCTTCCCTGGAGGATATTTTCGTGGAGCTTACACAGGATTGACTCTGCCGCGCAGGAGGACAAGGGCGGCGTCTTGCGCGAAGCCTTCGCGAGAAAGAAAAGGAAAGTAGATCATGGTTCTTTGGGTTCTCATCCAACGGGAGATCAAGAGCTTCTTTATCTCCCCGACAGCGTACATCGTCCTTTTTGCTTGCGCCGTGATTCACGGGCTCAATTTCGCGTTTTGGCTCGAGTATATGACGAGCAACAACATCAAGGATTTCACCCTGCTCCAGGCTTCGGTAAACTCGTTTTTCTTCTGGTTTCTTTTGTTGATTCAAGCGCCGATTTTGACGATGCGCAGTTTTGCCGAAGAAAATCGATCCGGTACCATTGAGATGATCTTGACCGCCCCGGTTCGAGAGTGGGAGGTGGTTCTCTCCAAATTCATCGGCGCCATGAGTTTTTTTAGCGTACTTTGGGTGCCGCTCGCCTTGGATTTTCTCGGATTGCGGCTCCTCTGGGGACATTCCTTGGGATCGAGCGGCAGCATGGAACTCCTCTCCCTGGCGATGCTGCTGCTCCTCGGGGGCCTTTTTTTGGCGATCGGAATATTTGCTTCCTGCTTGACGCGGAGCCAGATGGTCGCCGCCATTCTTTCTTTCGGGGCGATCTTTGCGATCTTCTCGCTCTCTTTCGTTGTTTATCTGGGCTTGATCGGTCAGACGCGGGATCTGGTCACTTATTTTTCCTTCCTCGACCAGATGGACACGTTTTCTCGCGGCATCTTCGATTCACGCCCTCTGGTCTTGAGTCTTTCGGGCATGACGTTTTTCCTCTTCCTCACCGAACGCGTCCTCCAGTGGCGGCGGCTGCGTTCTTGATGGCTCGTTCATGAAGACCCATTCTCCTTCCCATCCCCTTCGTCTCCAGTTGCGGCTCAACAACGCCTTCACCATCGTCTTGTCGATGGCGATTCTGGTCATGGTAAATTACTTGGGATACAAGTACTACTACCGGCAGGACCTCTCGAAGAGCAGGTATTACCAGTTATCCGAGAAGACGATCCACATCCTCCGTTCCCTGACGGAGCCGGTCCGAGTGACCGTCTGCTTGGTCAACAACTCGCCGGTTCGGACGGAAATCGATAATCTGCTTCGGCAGTACAAATACGTAGCGGGCGACAAGCTGCAGATCGAATATATCGATCCCGCGCTGCATCTGGATCGGGCTGAAGCGCTGGCCAAGCGTCTCAAGTTCGACCTGCGGGAGAACGTGGTGATCTTCGAGTATCGGGATCGACATAAGTTCGTCAATGACAAGGACATGGTCGACTACGACATGGGGGGAGCGATGCTCGGGCAGTCCCCTCGAGTCAAGGCCTTCAAAGGGGAGCAGCAGTTCACGGCTGCAATTCTCTCCTTGGTGGAGGGAAAGTTGCTGAAGGTCTACGTGACCACGGGGCATGGAGAGCGGGAGTTTGGGAACATGAGCACCCCGGCGGGATATGGAGAGATCGACCTTCGGATTCGCCGGGAGAATGTCGAAACGATCCCACTGGATCTCGCGGAATTTCCGGTGGTCCCGTCAGATGCCGACGCGGTGATCGTCGCGGGACCGAAGGTTCCCTTTCGGGCTCCGGAAGTGGAAGCAATCACGAAGTATGTGGCCGCGAAAGGGAAGCTCTTTCTCTTGGAAGGAGCGGAAAGCGTCTCGGGCCTCGAGCCCTTGCTGGCAAAGTATGGAATTCGCCTGGATAACGATCAGGTAGTTGCCTTCGGGAAAGTGGGAGGCATGACCGGAGAGATCCTCATTACCACCGCGCTGGGCACTCGGTACGCGGACCACCCGGCAGTTCGGGGATTGCAGGGCTTGAGCCTGCAGATGCCCGATGCCCGTTCGCTGAGCCCCGTGCCGGATCCGCAGAACGCCAACGCGCAGAAAGTGGTCGCTCTGGTGCGGACTCCCGAGGCGTTTTGGGGGGAGACCGATCCGAAGGAGGTTGCCGAGCAGAATGCAAAACGAGACCAAGGGATAGACATTCCTGGGCCTCTCGCGTTGGCGATGCTTTATGATGGGGGTGAAGTTCCCGGCCAGGGGATTCATGTCGTTGGGACGCGCATTGTCGCGGTTGGGTCGTCCGCGTTTTTGGTCAACCAGTATATCGACGGGGTGGGGGTCGACTTTTTCTTGAACGTTCTCAACTGGATGCTCAAGAGGGAGGTGGCATTGGGAATCTCTCCCAAAGCTGCACAGGAGTTTTCTCTATCGGTTCCCACGTTCCAGAGACAGTCGGCGAGCAGCTTTGCTCTGGGAGTCGTACCCTTGGCTTGCGCTTTGCTCGGCGTCGCCGTCTACTTCGCCCGAAGAAAATAGGCACGGTTTGTGAAACAGTTTCGTTCTGGACTCCTATTACTGTTGGTCGCCCTGGTGTTATTTGGTTACATCACCTTGGTCGATCGGGGGAAGCAGTCCACAGAAGAGCAGCATCGCACCGAAAAGCAGATCTTTCGCTTCAAGAGCCAGGACGTGAACTGGCTGCGCATCGCCGCGCCGGACCATTCCGTGACGCTCGAGAAGAAGGACAATCACTGGTGGATTGCTTCGCCCATTCGGGCGGAGGCCGATGACTCCGCCGTGGAACGCCTTCTTACCGAGATCGAGTTCTTGGAGTCGGAGAGGACGATACCGGCCAAAGAGGTGGGGAGTGCCGAGCTTCTCAAGCAGTGGGGCCTGGCAGCACCCTCGCTGACCGTCGAGTTTCGAGAGGGGAAGGAAACCCGTGGGCTTTCCATCGGGAGGAAAACCGCCGTGCGGGATCTTCTCTACGCGAGAGCGGCGCAAAACCCGGATGCTCCCGTCTATCTCGTCAACTCGGCAGTCGCGGATCGTCTCAATAAGAACGTCGATGACCTTCGAAACCGGGTGGTGTTTGGGTTCGACAGCCTTTTTGTCCAACGTTGCGGTGTCGAGCAAGCCGGGAGTACGCCGCTGAGCGTCGAGGTCGTACGGCAGGGGACGAAGTGGCAACTTCTCAAGCCGCTGACGGCTCGTGCCGATGCAACCAAGGTCGATGAATGGCTCTCTTCGCTGACGACGCTTCGGGTTCGAAAGTTTGTTTCCGATGACGGCGCGGCCTTGAATCAGTATGGTTTAGCGAGTCCGAGCGACCAGATCTGGGTCGATCAGAAAGGGGAAAAACCGATGGAGGAGAGGCTGCTCATCGGTTCACCCGTCCCTGGCGCGCCGAGCGACGTCTATGCCAAGAAGCTCTCGGGGAATGCGGTCTTCACCCTCCCTGCGGCCATGGTGCAGCAGATGGCTCGCGGCTTTTTCCAGAACGTGCGCGATCGCCATGTCGTGCCGTCCTTTTCTGTAAGCGAAGTGGTTCGTCTTCAGGTTGAGCAGAACGGGAAAAGCATCGGATATGCAAAGAGGAGCCAAGGATGGAGTGTGGACGGCGACGGCTATAAAGGGATCGTCGATCCGGAGCGGGTAGAGGCTTTCTTGCGGTCGTTGCGGGCGCTGGAGACCCAGGCGTTCGTGCAGGACGTCCCTTCGGATCTCCGTGCGTTCGGATTGAACCATCCGGAGGGAAAGGTTTTGATTCAAACGGTGGAAGCAGGAGGCAGCAGCCCGACTCCCGTAGAGCTTTTGATCGGCAGGAGTGAGAAGGACGGTACCTACGTCAAAAACTCCTCGGAGCCGTTCATCTATCGCATCGCTTCGCAATGGCTGCAGGATCTTCCGAAAGAGGCGTGGCAGTGGAAGAACCGGGAAGTCTTGCAACTGCAACCCAAGGACGTTCAGGAAGTGCGGCTCGCCTTCTCCTCCTCTTCCGTTACGATTCGGATCTCGCCGGATGGCCGAATTCTGCTCAATGGAGCGGAAGGAGCGGCAGCCCCGCAGGCCAAGGCGGTTGTGAGCCGGCTCTGGCAACTTCGCGCGGTGCGCTGGATCGGTCCCGTTCGGCCGGAATATGGCTTGAGCAAGCCGGAGGCCACGATCGTGATCCAACAAGCATCCAGGGCGATGACGATCCGCATCGGAGCGCTTCTCCCCGATGGAGGAAGAGCCGCACAGGTTGAGGGAGACTCGTTGGCCTTCGAGTTCAGCGCGGCCGAGTTCCAGGCGCTGGGCGAGCTTGCACGGGCAGGACTGAAGCCGACGACACCCGGTCGGAGTTGACGGGCCGAGGCTCTCCGTTCGGAGAAGGCGGCGTTGGAGAGGTGCCTTCCGAGGGAGATCCATTTTCGCGGTAGCGACGCAGGGCCCGGTGGACGAGGAAGAAGGTTGCTCCCGCCGCCGGTAGGCCGATCACGAGCGAGCCGAGTGTCATCGGCCATCCCCATCGCATCAGGCCTTTCCAGCTGACCACGTCGCGAAACACCATGTGTCCCATGCGCAGGGCATGATCGTGATTGCTGTAGCCTAGGAGAAAAGCGCCGATCTGGTACTCGAGCCAGAGAAGTCCGGGCACGAAGGGCAGGGCAATGTCATGGGCCGCCACCCCCAGAGCGGCGGCGACTAGGTTTGCGCGCAGGGGCCAAGCAGTAACAAGGGCGAGTACCGTCTTGAAGCCGAAAAACGGGGTGAATCCGTAGAAAATGCCGACGGCGAAGCCAAGGGCGAGGGGGAATGGGTCAGCCCGGAGGTGAAAGAGTTTTTGGTGGGGGTGACGCGCGTGCTCTTTGAGAAAGCCCCAAAATTGACGAAGGCGCGATTTCATGATGCGCAAGACGACCGGGGAAGGCAAGGCGCCCCCGGGAAAACGTTCTTCTTGAACCGGACCTTAGAGACCAAGATCCTCGCTGTTGCGACAAAAGGCAAGCTCGCGGTCTAGCCTGCATATCTCACAAGCGATCTCCTGCGGCTTGCGAAATGGACCTGTCTGCTTCGTTGCGCCTTGGTT
>NZ_CABFVA020000078.1 GCF_902143375.2 Methylacidimicrobium tartarophylax
CACCGGACCGGCGCTTGCCGCGATGTTCTTGTCGATCACTCGGGTCGTCGCGCCGGACCGGAAGATCTGTTTCTGAGTCGGCGCTTCCGATGCTCCCGGCACCAGGTCGGTGGGCGGCTCGAGAAGAGCGTTGTCGGGGTCCCCCGTGACTTCGGTGGTGGGCATCTGGACGACGCCGTCCTTGCTGGTGGGTGCGGTCGTTTGGGCCTCCTCTCCGGAGGAAGCGCTCGGGCTTGGGGAGTTCACCGCGAGAAGAGGCTGAATGTCGGCCAGATCCGATCCGGGAGGTCTGGCGCCGTACACCGAGGAGAGCCCGGTGGGGGCCGCCGGAGCGGCATCCCAGGAGTCCGGACCCCCGTTCAAAGTGGTGGGTTCGCCTGCGCCTTCCTGCGGTCCCGAGAGGCTATCGTCGACTTTCGGGATTCCGGGGTCGCTGGCTCGCGTCTCTTGCATGCTCAGCAGGGAAGCGAGGAGGAGAAGGCAGAGGGATCGGGAAGCGGGCCATCTCCAAGCATGAATCGTATCAAACAACTCTTCAGCACTCATATGTGAACACAACCATCCTAATCGCTGTACACGTTCCATCCATGTCTATGTCAACGAGGCGCGAGAAATGACCTGCACGATAGAAATGTTAAGAATATGCGGCAATCAAAAATAGTGTTACAAATATGTTACAAACATGTTGCGAGTGTGTTACGTCAATGTGACGGATCTGTGTTTTGAATATGACGAGAACGTGACGCAGAAGTGACGCAAGAGTGGCGAAAATGTTACGGATCGATGGCAGTATTGTTACGGTTCTGTGGCAGCGCGCGGAGAACGGCGGACGATTGGGAGCAATCGAGTAGTCGAGCATCCTGTGGGGCCGGGAAAGGGAAGGAGAATCGGCAATAGCGAATGCGCGTGCCGAACCGCGCAGTTTCCGCTGTTGATTCTTTGCGGTCGGGAAGCGAATGGCCGGAAGAATGAAGAGATTTCGAGCGCGGAATGGGCACGGGACCGGCGCTGTCGCGGCTCCCAACGATTCTCCTTGCGCTCTTTCCCGAAACGGATGAGGATACTGTCATGACAAGTGGGCTTGCACACCGGTCGCTTCTCTTCGGGAGAAGGGTGCGGCGCGAGCTGAAAACGGGAGCGCTGAGATGAAAACCTCGTATGGATTTGGGAAAGAAGTGGCGACCTCGTTCGAGGAAACCGTCCCCAAGGTAGTAGAGGCTCTGCGCAAGGAGGGCTTCGGCATCCTTTGCGAAATCGACGTGGCGGCGACCCTCAAGAGCAAGTTGGGCAAGGAGATACCTCCGTATCGCATCTTGGGCGCTTGCAACCCTTCCTTGGCCCATCAAGTCTTGGAGATGGATCCGTCGGTCGGACTGCTGATGCCCTGCAACGCAGTCGTCCGGCAGGACGCTTCGGGGAAGGTCCACGTCGAACTTCTCGATCCGTCGGTGATGCCCGCCATGATTCAGCGGCCGGAGATCGAGCCTTTGGCCGCCGAGGCAAAGCAGCGGTTCCAGCGGGTATTAGCTTCGCTCTAACGAGCGCTCTCCTCCTCCCCGCGTCTGCCCTGCAAAGAAAACGCGAAAAGGATGGCCAAGTTGCCTTCGTTCTGGTAACAGGCCCAGCAATATTGGTTTGGGCGATGGGGCTCGCCCGAAAACAGACCGCTCACCGATTGAGCTGATAGCTCCTACCACGGGTCTCGCAACGCGAGATTTCACGGGGAGGGAAGGAGCATTGGGTAGACGCGGGGATCGGGGAGCAGAGCGTCCAATCGGACCGGCGGCGATCGGTTGGGGAAGGGGGCTCATCGGATGAGCTTGGCGCCATCCGCCGGGTCGCATCGGCCTCTCTCGTGCCACCTTGCGCTGGTGGGTGCCAGCCTCTTTGCCCTTCTCAACACCGGGGCCTTCACGGGGATCATCCCCTATTGCGTAGCCGAACTCGGCCAGCACCAGAGCCATGGGAGCTGGATGAACGGGGAGTTCTTCGCGGCGCAGGCGCTGGGGATGTTGCTGGCGAATCCGCTGGCCCAGCGGGTCGGCACCGTTCGTCTCTTTCTCTGGGCAGGCTGGACGACGGCGTCGGGTGCGCTGCTCTGCGCCCTGGCTCCGGGATTCGTCTTCTTTCTTCTCGCCCGAATCGTGCTGGGAGCGGGCGGCGGAGTCCTGATCCTGCTCGCTCCGGCCCTGCTTCTCGATACCTACCGGCCGCGCTTCCGGGAGTTCGCTCCGGTACTCTGGGCGGTGATCGCGATCCTCCCCTTTACGATCGGGCCGCTCCTCGGCGGCTGGATCGAGGAAAGTTGGGGCAGGGAAGCGGCGAGCTGGCGGCTCTGGTTCCTCATCGACGGGGCCGTGGAAGGGGTCTGCGCCCAATGGGTCCGTCGGCTGTTGCGGGCGACCGAGCCCGTGCGACCGGATGCCCGCTTCGACTGGACCGGCTTCGGCTTGCTCGCGACCGGCCTCTTCTCCTTGCAGACCGCCCTGGACATGGGGGATGACTACGACTGGACCAACTCTTCGCTCTTCGACGTTCTTGCCGGGGTCGCCGCCGTCTCGTTTCTCGCCTTCGCCTGGTGGGAACTCCGCATCCCGAATCCGTTGGTCCGGCTCACGCTTTTCCTGCGGCCCGCGTTCGCCGCCGGGATGGTCTGCCTTTGCGGAGGCTTTCTTCTCTTTTATGGCCTCTGGAGCCTGCTCTTGGTCCGCCTCCAGTCGGTCTGGGGATATAGCCCGTGGCTGGGAGCGATGGTCTGGTTTTCGCTGACCGCGGGGGCGCTACCCTTGGCGCTTCTGAGCGCGCGCATCGCCAGTTGGCATCGAAGTCGGTTCCTGCTCATTGGCTCTCTCCTCCTCTTTGCCGGCTTTGCGTTTTGGACGAGTTTCTACGAGATTCACCACCGACGCAACCTCTGGCTTGAGTTTATCGGTCCGCAGCTGATCGAGGGGATCGGCCTGGGGCTCTTTCTTCCGGTGGTCACCAATTTTCTCTCGAGTGGACTCTCCGCTCGGAACCGAGGCCTCGCGGTCGGGCTGGCCGGGAGCTTACGCGTGGCGGCACAGGGATGGGCCAGCCTCCTGCTCGGGACGATCCTCTATCACCAAGCCGCTTTCCACAAGAGGCGCTTGGTCGAGTGGCTCACCCCTTCTCATCCTCTCCTCGGCCAACTGCGCGAGAGGCTCTCTTCCGAGGGAATCGGCTGGGAGGTGGGCTTCCGTCTCTTGGATCGGGAAGCCCTTGCGCTAACCCAGGTGCTTGCTTTCGAGGATCTCTTCCGAATCGCTGCGTGGGGGTTTGTCCTTCTAGCGGGTCTGGCTCTTCTCTGCCCGGCTCCCTTGGGGGCGCGGAAGGACGTTTCCGAATCCGGAGGGAGATGAGGGAAGAAGAAAGGGAGGAGTGGTTTTCTGAGCCTACCGGCGGGGAAGGGAGCCCGGTCGGGGATCTCCTCGGGGAGCCGCCCCGAGCGAGGAAACCGATTCACCCCCGCTCCCGCTTTCGCCGCTTGACCGCCCGGCTTTGGAGCAGGATGACGCGGCGGTTCCGGAGCGGATCGCGACCCCCGGAGGAGGACGAGGGGATCCCCGGGAGGAAGCTGGGCCGGGCGATCGTTTTCTTTCTCGTCCTTCTTGTTTTTCTTTTCTGGTTTGTCTTTATCCGGGGCTGGGTCGTCACCAACGATGCCTACGTGACCGGAAATGTGGCTCCGGTCAAATCCCAGGTCGCCGGCACGGTGGTCGAGGTCTGTGTCGAGAACACCGAGCGGGTTGAGAAGGGACAGGTTCTGGTCCGATTGGATGGACTCAAATCCCGGGTCGCGCTTCAAAAAGCGGAGGCGGACCTGGCGGCAACGGTTCGCCGGGTTGAGGCTCTCTTCAGCCAAGTCGCGCGGCTCCGCCACCGGATCGGCGAGCAGAAAGCGGCCTTGGGGCGCTATCGATATGACCTGGGGCTCTACCGGGGCGGGACGACGAGCGGGGTGATCTCCGAGCAGCAGTCGATCGATGCCCAGTGGAAGGTGCAGGAGTCGGAGCAGGCCATCGCTGCCCTCGAGGCGGAGTTGCGAGGAAGCGAGGCGCTCGTCCAAGGGACGACGGTGGCAACCAACCCGATGGTCCAAGAGGCCGCGCAACGAGTCCGGGACGCCTGGCTCGACTGGTACCGGCGGAGGATTCCCGCTCCGGTGAGCGGCTATGTCGCCCGCCGCAGCGTGCAGCCCGGGGATCAGATCACGCCCGAAAAGTTGCTCATGAGCGTGGTCCCGCTCGGCTACGTCTGGGTCGTTGCCAATTTCCGAGAACGGGAACTGGGGGAAATGCGGCCGGGTCAGCCGGTGGTGCTCAAGGCGGATCTGTACGGGTGGGGAACCCGGTACCATGGGGTGGTCGAAGGATTGGAGCCTGGCTCCGGCAGCGTCTTCTCGCTTCTCCCTCCGGACAATGCCACCGGCAATTATGTTCACATCGTGGAGCGGGTGCCGGTCCGGATCCGGCTCGATCCGAAGGAACTGGCCCGCCGCCCGCTGGTCCTCGGCCTCACGATGGTGACAAGAGTTCACGTCGCCGAGCGGGGGAACTCGATCCGCGATCCGATCACCCGGATCCCGTCGAAGGCGCGCGAAGCCGATTACCAATCCTTTCTCTATCTCCGGGAACTGGACGCGATCGAGGGGCGGATTCGAAGCATCATCGAGCAAAACTCCAATCGGAACGGGGATGCTCCTTCTGCGACCGGAGCCCGTCCGCCACAAGGGAGAGCGCCGTGAGTGCCCGGGAACAAGCAGGAAAGAGGCCGGCCTTGCCCGGGAGACCGACCAGTGTAATATCCCTTCGGCGCCAGGGGATCCAAAGGGGTATCGAAGATGGGCTTCCGGAAAATTCTGGTTGGTTTCGACGGTTCGCAGGGGGCTTCGGCGGCCTTCCAGCTCGCGATCGAGATTGCCGCCCGCTTCGGGGCCGAGGTGCGAGCCCTGGCGGTTCTCCCTCCTCCGGGAAGCGATTGGGACTCGTCGGCGGTCGAGGAGCGCCGGCTCCTTCAGGCGCCGCTGGAGGCTTGTGCGGCGATCGCGCGGGAAGGGAACGTCCCCTTCTCCGAACGGATCGAGGAGGGGGATCCGGCAGAGGAGCTTCTGCGGTCCGCCCGCGATGGTTTCTACGACCTGATCGTAGTCGGACGGCGGAAGCTCTCGCAACCGGCGCATTGGATCCTCGGGTCGGTCTCGGAGCGGGTGATTCGCCATTCGCGCTGCGCGGTACTTGTGGTCGAACCGCCAGGTTAGCCTTCCTAGCAACTCGGGCAGCGTCTCTCCTCCGCTGGTTCTTCGCCCTTTCGCTGCTTGGACTGCTCGCCGGGTGCCTTACCCCGAAGTTCGAACGGCCCGACATTCCCACGACCCCGCAATACAAGTGGGCTCCGCCTGCTCGTCCGGTTCACGGGCCGCCGGGGCCTCAATGGAAGATTGCCGAGCCCAGGGAGCATCTCATCGGCAAGGGGGACTGGTGGAAGATGTACCGGGATCCGGAGCTGGACCAGCTCGAGGCGGCTTCCCTGACGGCCAACCCCACGCTCGGGGAGGCTTTCGCCCGGATACTCCAGGCGCGGGCGGAGGTGTTGGGGGTGAAAGCGATGTTCTACCCGACGCTCGATTTCACGCCTTGGTTGAAGTCGGTTTCCAACGCGGCCCAGGGCCAGTGGCCGGTTCCCCCCTTCCCGCGCCAACTCGATCCCTGGGCGGCGGTCGGCGATACGAACTATGAGTTTGCGCTCTGGCAGCAGATTCCCAAGCTGCGCGTCGCCAAGGAGCAAGCAAAGGCGGTCCAGGCGGCATACGAAGAGATCCGGCTCTCACTCACCTCGGAAGTGGCGCAGAACTACTACTTGTTGCGCCAGATCGACCTGGAGATCTCGATTCTGGACCAGATCATCGGGCAGTTCGACAAAGACCTTCGCCTGACGCAGGAGCGAACCAAGCTGGGTCTTGGGCAACAGTTGGATGTGGTCCGAGCCCGAAGCCAGCTCGAGCAGGTGCGGGGGGAGCGGGACGGGCTCCGGTGGAGCCGGACGAAAGCCGAGAATAGCCTCGCGGCCCTCACCGGCAAATCGGCCTCTGGTTTCTCCCTCCCGTTCCGTCCTTTGTCGGGCGAGCCTCCCGCAATCATCCAAGGGGTCCCTTCCGAGCTGCTCGAGCGCAGACCGGATATCGCCCGGGCCGAACGGCTCATGGCGGAGGCCAATGCGCAGATAGGAGTCGCCAGGGCCGCCTTCTACCCGTCCTTGTATCTTTCGGGCTTTGGGGGATTCCAGAGCCTTTTTTTTAACACCCTCATGACTTTGCATAATGCCTATTGGGCCGCCGGTCCGCTGATCGACGTGCCCATCTTCGAAGGAGGCATGCTCATCGCGAGCTTGAACGCGGCAAAGGCCGGCTACTGGGTGACCGTACAGGAGTATCGAAAGGTGGTGCTCGACGCCTTCCGGGAAGTGGAGGACTATCTCTCCGGCATCCGGATCCTTTCCGACCAGCAACAGCGCTTCGCAGCGGCGGTTGTCGCCTCGGAGCGCCAGGTCGATATGACGCTGGATCGGTTCCGAAGGGGGCTGGGGAACTACTTTGAGATTGTCCAGGCAAACAAGGAGCTGCTCACCAGCCGCCGGGACGACGCTAAGACGTTGGGCGAGCGCTTCGTGCTGACCGCTCTTCTCGTGAAGGGACTCGGAGGGGGGTGGGAGGACTCCTCTTTCCGTCCTCTTCCGCCGAAAGCGATGCCTCTCGGGCAAAATTCCTCGGGCCAGGGCGCGGCCGTAAGCACGGCTGCACTCGATCGAGGCGCCCTTGTCCCGGAGAAAAAATAGGCGAGGAGTGCGCTTGCGCCCGAGTGCGGCGGGAGGATCTCGCTCGCTTCACAAAATGCGATTGATCTTGATGACCCCATCGGCTAGGTTTTTTACGATGAAGAAAATTGCTCTCTGCGCATTATTGCTCGCTACCGGCATCTCGTATTCTCTGCCCGCTTGGGCGACGCCAGCCTGCTCGGGCCAGAAGTGCTCGGAACTCTCGGGCAAAGGAAAGTGTGGCAAGAAGAAGGGCTCCTGCGAAAAAGGGGGTTCGAGCGAGAAGGGAAGCAGCGACCACTCTTCCTAGTTTTTCCCTCCGGCGGATCCTTTTTTCCGCTTATTTTGCCCGCTAGCGTTTGAGAAAAGGGTGTGCCCGGAAGGGCTCATTCGGGCGACTCTTTGCCACTAGGAGTGACCGCGATTTCCGGCACTTGCGCGGACGGTGTTACCATGAAGGTGAACCTCGCGGAAATTCCTTGGGTGGAGTGCCGATCGCCCAAAGGGCGCTATCATCTCTTTCAAAAGACGATCAGCCTCTCTCTAGGAGGCAAAAAGGATGTCGGTACGTGGGGCGGAGGTCAACCTTTCGACGCTGCGCTGGTTCGGATTCCGGCCGGCGCGGTCGATTGGCCTCTCCATGCTCATTCCGCTCAATGGGAGCTTTACGGCGTCGAGGAAGGGAAGGGATGGGTTCAGGTCGGTGAACAGAGGATCGATCTCGGGCCGGGGGACTGGTTCCTGGCAAAGCCGGAGGAGGCCCACCAGATCGAAAATCCGGGTCCGGGCGATCTGCTGCTCCTCGTAATCGCGAACAACCCGGAGGCGGACGTCGTATCCTACCCCCGGTCGGGCAAGTTCTTCCTCAAACCCGAGCGAAAGATCGTTGCCGAGAGCCCGCTCTCCTACTACGACGGGGAGGAGTAGCCGGAGGAGAGCCTTTTACGCGCGCGGGTTCGCTCGCGCGAGAATCCTGGCCTGGCTGTCTCACAAGCGATTTCCTGCGGCTTGCATCTAGGCCTATCCGCCGCGCCTCGGGTACGAACTTTGTGAGACATGCAGGCTAGCAACCTCCTCGGCCGAGGGCAACCCTTGCCGCGCTCCGAGGCGAGTGCAGGCAAGCGCTCCCGCGGCGGAAGCGAAGTACAGCAGATCCTCCCAGGTCATTCGGCGCGCGACTCCCAGAGCGAAGGCTCCGTGAAAGGCGTCGCCCGCTCCGGTCGAATCGACGCAAGCGATTGAATAGGCGGGGAGCCTGCCCCGCTTTCCCCTCGAGGACCAGAGGAGCCCCCGTTCTCCGAGCGTGACCACGACGCAGGGGTGGGATGCAGCAAGCCGGCGCAAGGCTTCCTCGGGGTCGGTCGAGCCCGTCGCTTGTGCGGCGAAGCGTTCCGAAGCGACCAGATAGTCGACAACCCCGGCGAGCTTTGCGGTCCCTTCGTGGAGAGAACCCGCGTCAAGAACCGTCGAAGTCCCCCGCCGCCGCGCCTCCTCGACCATTGGCAGAGAGATTCTTGGTTCGTGGCCATCGAAGAGCATAGCCCGCGCTGTGGGCCATGGCCGGTCGGCGAGGCTTGCCTCCAGTTTCGGGGTTGCCGCGCTATGGTTGACCACCGAGCGGCTTCACCAGGCTGACGGCGAGAGGAGTAGGAGCCTCGCCGTGCACCAGGAGGGAGGTTTCCACACCCTCTTCCTCCAGCTCCCGAGCGTGACGCTCGCCAAAAGGGTCCTTTCCGAGATAGCCGAGAAAGGAAGCCGTCCCTCCCAACCGGCAAACCGCGACAGCCGCATTCGCCGCAGGTCCGCCTCCTGCTAGGACGAGCTCTTTGGAGAAGATCTTTTCGTCCGGAGCCGGGTGGTGGGGGACAAAAAATGCGAGATCGTAGCAGGCATGGCCCACGCAGAGAACGTCCACCACCACTCACACTCTTTAACGCAAGGGGGGACGGAGGTCGATGGTTGGAAGTTTATCTCCAGATCGCCCTTTCCACCCGCTGCTTGAGTGCCTCGTTCATGGCTTCCATTCCCGGACGGGAGCTTTGCCTCTGGAAACGCCAGATGCAGGGGGCGAGCAATCCGCGAAGAGTCTGTCGGTAGTGGAGGATAGTGATCTCTGGTGGCTGGGCTTCCAGAAAGATGCGATGCTCCAAGTCGACCAGCCCCGGGAAGAGCCAGCGGCCGATCCAGCGGCATTCCTGGTTGGGCACGACCCGGAGAACCTCGGCTTGCAACGGGATGGGTTTGGACGATGGAGGGCAGAGCCGGACCGAGAGTCTCGCTCCGAGGATGGGTTCGCCGCAGACCGAGCGGAGAAAGGGATTCCAGTGAGGGTAAGAGGGAAAATCCATCAACTCCCTCCAGATCGCCTCCGGGGGCGCTTCGATTGCGAGCCGCGTTCTAATCATTTTGCACGGCAACATGGCCCGCCTAGTATCCACTCTCCTTTTGAGACTCGCGTGATATGCGAGCCGTTCGTCGGAGAGCCGCTGCTTCCCTGGGTGGCCGATACCAGCCCGATACGGCCAACAGGAGTTGGCTTTCGCCCCTGCGGGGGCACGGACTCATTAAAGCGAGAAGCATGCCAAAAGGATTCCGATAGTCCAGGCAGGGACGCGTCCTTATCGCCGACGGCCTCGATAAGGAGGCCGGCAAGCTGAGCGCAGCGGGGTCTGGTCCGGAGGCTACCGGATACGCGCAACGAAGGGAAGCGGCCTTGACTCCGCTCCCGCGATCCGCTTTTTTATCCAAGAGTGTGAGCTGTACGCTCGTAATATCAGGTTAAATCGCTTATGCCCGTTCCCGCCGCCCCTGGAGGCAATTCTCATTCCGCGAATATCCCGTCGGTTCCTCCTTTATCCAAGAAACCGGCCGCCCCCGAGAAGACCGAACCAACGGGGAGGGAAGCCAGCCCAAGTTTTTGGACGACCCACCTTTCGACAAAGGGGCAGGTAGTGATTCCGGAGCAGATTCGGAAGGACTTCGGCTTCCAGCCCGGAGACCAGTTTGTGGTCGTTGCCCTAAACGACCTGGTTTTTCTGAAGCGGGTTTAGCCTGCCTGACTCACAAGCGTTCTCCCGTGGCTTGTGAAAAAGGGACCGTCTACTTCATCGGAACTAGGTTTGTCCTCCTCGCGGAAGATCGTCCACCCTTCTCGCCGCTCGCTTATCTTCCGCGAGAAGACCTGCCTCAAGCGGAAGCCGTCGGCTGTTCAATCGAAGTCGTAAGCAGGTTGGCTAGCTCCCGGAGCTGCGACCATTCGCGGCTCGAGGGGGGATGGAGCAGACGAAGGCAGATCGTATCCTTGTCGGCCAGGACGAGGAACTGATCACCACGCTTTAACCCGATCCGTTGGCAAACAGCCTCAGGAATCACCACTTGACCTTTGATACTCAAGCGCGTAGTACCCGTGGAACGCGTGGGCCGCTTTGTGGCCGAACCCGGCCTCTGCGCCGGCTTGCCCTGTCTGACTCTCGCTGGCTTGTCGTGCAAGATAGACGCCATTCGTAGCAATTACTATGCCGCTTTATTTTAGTCAACGTTTTGTTACAAACTTGTAACAAAACGAGAAGAGTCGAAGCGTGCCGCAGCGAGAGGAATGGCATTTCCAGGACATGGAGTACGTCTCCCGAATCGAAAAAACGGCTTGTCACGTCCCTGAAGAGCGACGGATCCGTTGACGGAACCTATCCGGGCGGTAAGTTCATCATGGAAAAGGGCCGTCTCGAAGCTTTCAGCGACGGAGTGTTTGCGATCCTTATCACGATCACCGTGCTGGAGTTGAAAGCCCCGCATGGGGTGAGCCTGTCGGCTCTCGCATCCGTTCTGCCGCTCTTTCTCAACTATGTGCTGAGCTTCCTCTATCTGGGAATCTACTGGAACAACCACCACCATCTGCTCAAGGCCTGCCGCCGGATCCATGGAGGGATCATGTGGGCGAACCTCCACCTTCTCTTTTGGCTCTCCCTCTTCCCCTTCGTGACCGATTGGGCGGGCGAAAACCATTCCGCCCCGCTTCCCACGGCCATCTACGGCGCCGTCCTCTTCCTTGCATCGGTCGCCTATTTCGTCCTGCAGTCCCTGATCATCACCGAACAGGGGTGCGACTCGAAGCTGGCGGCAGCGATCGGAGCGGACCGGAAAGGGAAGCTTTCTTCCCTCCTCTATGCGTCGGCGATCCCGGTCGCTTTCTTTCAGCCGTGGATCGCGCAAGCCGTCTATGCGTTGGTCGCCTTGTTCTGGCTCGTTCCCGACCGGAGGCTCGCGCAGGCGCTCAAAGAGGCGTAAATTTCGAGGAATGACGACCCAATTCGACTTGGATACGCGGGAGCTGGCCGAAAGCTACGATCGATTGAGCGACGCTCAATTTTGTTTTGGGAAGCTCCTGGTCGATCGCTTGGAGATCCAGACAGGGCAACGGGTTCTGGATGTCGGTTGCGGCACGGGGCGGCTAGCGGAGTACGTGGCGCAAGCGGTCGGTCCTTCCGGGGAGGTCCTCGGGATCGATCCTCTCCCCTTTCGAATCGAGATCGCTCGGAAAAGAGCCCGGCCCGGTCTCTCCTTTGAGATCGGGGGGAGCGACGATCTCGGCCGCTTTGCCGATCGGTCCTGGGATGTCGTTTGTCTCAACAGCGTCTTCCACTGGATTGAGCGGAAGGCGGAAGCGCTGCGTGAGATCCACCGGATTCTCCAGCCGGGCGGGAGGCTTGGGATCGGGACGGGAGACAAAGATCAGCCCAACCCGTTCCATGCGATTATCAAAGAGGCGATCGCTTCGGTAATGGGTCAGGTCCCGGAAGGGGCTCAGATCTCTCCCTTTCTGCTTTCCGCCGAAGAGGTGCGCGAACTGGTTCTCAAGGCGGGCTTTTCGGCGCTCCGGGTGGAGTCGACGCTCCATAGCGACTTTGTGGATCGAGTGGACGATCTGCTCGATTTCTTTCAAGCGAGCAGCTTCGGAAACTTTCTGGCTCTGGTTCCCGAGGAGCGCCAACCGGCGGTCACGGTGAGAATTCGCGAGGAACTGGAAAAGCTCCGGACGGCACACGGCATCGAGAGAAGATTTCAGCGGCTACTGGTCATTGGCGAGCGAAAGGAGTAAGCACGATTTTTTGGCCGAAACCAAAAAGAAGGGTGCCGATGAAAACAGAAGTCGATTCGAGTTGGGTGGATCTCGAAGCTGCCGACGGGAGCCGATTTTCGGGCTTCCTGGCTCGGCCCTCCGCTCCCGGATCCTATCCGGGAATCCTCGTCTTTATGGAGGCATTCGGAGTGAACCGCCACATCCGGAACGTCACCGAGCGGATCGCCGGGGAGGGTTATCGGGCGCTTGCCCCAGATCTCTACCATCGGAGCGCTCCGCGCTGGGAGGGGAGCTACGAGGACTTTTCGCAAGCGCTCGTCCATCTTCGGCAAGTCACCGTCGAGCACCTTTCGGCCGACGTGCAAGGCGGCTACCGGTGGCTGAGCGCTAGCGGCGGCGGCCAAGCCGTGGGGGCGGTCGGCTTCTGCTTCGGGGGCCGGGTGGCCTTCCTGAGCAGCACGGTCGCTCCTTTGCGCGCAGCTTGCTCCTTTTACGGCGGAGGGATCGCGCCGGAACTTCTGGATCGGGCGAAGGACGTATCCGCTCCGCTTCTCCTTTTTTGGGGAGGACGCGACCAGCACATTCCTCCGGAGCAGACTCGGGCTACCTCCGACGCCCTTCGGGCGGCCGGAAAGAGCTTCATCGAGGTGACCTTTTCTGAAGCGGGCCACGGCTTCTTTTGCGAGGAGCGGGGAAGCTACAATCCCGAGGCCGCCCGGATGTCCTGGCCGCTCCTCCTGGAGTTTTTCGGCCATCATCTCCGCTAAAACGAGACGCGGATCATGGCCTGGACCCAAAAAGGCATTTGGAGAGCGGCATATTCGAGGTTCGCGGTCCGGGCGGGAGTAAAGCCCGGCGCCCCGGCGATCCAGTAGTGGTTGTCGGTGAAGTTGTAGAACCAGACCCGCGCCTCCCAATGCTTGGCGGCATAGAAGACGCTCGCATTCAAGGTGTACCAGGCCGGAGCCCGGACGGCGTAGTCGTAGGAGAGGAACTGGCCACCCTGCTCGATCGCCCAAAAGGAGACGCCGAAGCCCGCGTCGGTCTTGTAGGTCAGCATCAGGTTGCCGTACTCCTTGGGAAAACCGATGAACGGATAGATGCCCGGCGCGAGGGAGACGATCTGGCTGACTGGAAGGCCATACTGCGCGGCCACGTTGGCCGGGTAGGGGGTGAAGGTGGTGGGACCGACACCGTCCGTGTTGGTCCAGTTTTCGTATCCTTGCATGTAGTTGAAGCCGAAGTTCGCCCAGAAATGGCGGTTCGGCCGATAGCTCCCCTGGAGTTGGACTCCTTGGACATCGGCCGACACGGTCGGGGTGGTGCCTCCGGGGAGAACGAAGGCCGGGATGAAGCCCGATTGGGCGTAGGCCGAGAGGCCGAGGAAGAGGGTCTCCCGGAGGAGAGAGAATTTGAGGCCCGTTTCGTAAAGGGTCTGGGTCTGGTGGTAGTAGGTGCTGGTGAACTCCGGCGCGAAGGCGCCGAAGATCGACTGGGCGGTCGTCTGTCCGAAGTAGTAGGTCGAATACCAGGACATCCAGGGAAAGATCCGGTAGGTGGGGCTGGCGGTAACCTGCGGCAGGAGGGCGCTCGTCGAGGTAGCGTCATAGGCGGGGCCGATGAGCACGGCGGGGGTGCCGGATGGGGGTTGGGCGTCGACGAAGTAGGCGTCGAGCCGGGTTCCGAGGAAGAGAGTCGCCTTTTCTCCGAAATGGAGGATGTCCTGGAGGAATGGCGAGATTTCCCAAAAGTTGCATTGAGTCGAGGCGAAGTTGTCGACGTTGTAATATTCTCCCGGATAGCCTGGAATCGGGATGTCGGTGAGGAACGGGTTGTTGTAGGCGGGGCTGATCGCGAGGGAGTAAGGAACGGGAAGCGAGGCGTCGGCAGCGGTAATCGGCTTGCTCATGTCGGCCTGGT
Organism: Methylacidimicrobium tartarophylax; assembly: GCF_902143375.2. Lineage (GTDB taxonomy): Bacteria > Verrucomicrobiota > Verrucomicrobiia > Methylacidiphilales > Methylacidiphilaceae > Methylacidimicrobium > Methylacidimicrobium tartarophylax. Next base: position 13,829 of record NZ_CABFVA020000078.1, read on the forward strand.
TGCTCGTTGAATGCCAGCTTCCCGAATACTCCTCGTCGCTCAGGAAGCGGAAGGCGAGGCCGCCATCCACGCTTTGCGAGAACCAGGAACTCTTCTGTTCGGGTTCCCAGCGGATTTCGAGCCGGTCGGCGAGATTGACCCCGTAGGGCATGACGACCCAGGTCGGGTCGGGGACCGGCTGAGCGGCATTCGCTTGGAAATACTCAAAAAGCGTGTTGTTCACGAACGTCAACCGTTCATTGAGCCGGATCGTGGCAACCGCCTGGCTCACGGCGTAGAACTGGCGGGAGAAGTCGAGCGGGGTATTGAAGAGGTTGGCTCGGCCGCTGATCGGTACCTGAGGTCCCCAGGCGATGGCATATCCCGAGCCCGGAGGGGGAGTCCCCCGGCCGGGATGAAACTGGCCGAAGGGCTGAGTTGCGGTCGCCGGAGGCGTGTAGTAGCCGATCCAGGGTCCGCTCTGATAGAGCCCGTTGTCGATCAGGGATTGGGTCGGCCGCGTTACCCCGGCGTACGGAAGAAAGGAATTCTGATCGATCTCTCCGTTCCAGTCGACCTGAACCTCCTCGATCGGCTTCCAGGAAAGGGCGAGGTAGGCGCACTCCCGGTTCAAGTAGGAACCATCGTAATAGTTATAAGGCGCATAGCCTTCCTGGCCGAAGTAGTCGAAGCGGTAGGCGAGCTTTTTCTCCTTTCCGATGGGGCCGCCGATATCGATGTTCCACATATTGGTGTCGTACATGCCCAAGGTGTAGTAGGCGTCGCCGCGGAAGCGGTCGAAGAACGGCTGCTTGGTCACTTCATTGACATAACCTCCGGCGAACTCCTGCGGACCGAAGACGATGCTCACCGGCCCCGTGACGACGTCGAGCGAATCGTCGGCATTGAAGTTGAGGAGGGGGCCCCAGTTCCCTCCGCTGGAAAAGCCGACGAGCATGCCGTTGCGAAAGGCCGTGGCGGGGAGCCCGCGGACGACCGGTTCGCTCACGACGTTTCCCGTCGACTGGGTCGGATTGACCGAAGGACTGAAGGCGACCAGGTCGTTGACCTGCTGGGCCATCACGGTATCGAGCTCTTCCCGGGAAACGGGAAGGACATCGCGGGGAGTATCCATAATGGAGAGGTCGGGTCCGTAAATGGAAGTCACTTCCTGGGCGGGTGGCTGTTCCTGGTCGGCATTTACCGTCACTTCGGGAAGCTGGGCGGGTTGGGCGTAAGGCAGAGGGGAGGTCACGTTGGACGCGGACTCCCGGGCGCCTGAGGCGCTCACAGAGGCGAGAAGGGTGAGGCAGGTCCAACAGGCGGTGCAGTGTCCTCGAAGCATCTTTCCTTAGTCGATTGGCTGGGAGAGAATAGCGCGCTCGCTTGTCCGGCCGCTAACGGTGGCTTGCCAATTTTTAGCGCCTACTTGTCCGGTTTCTGAGCCGGCAGCGCTCTTCCAAGCGATCCAGCGTGCTTACTCTTCGCCGCTGCGCACCGCGACGAGGAGGAGGGTTTCACTGGTGATCCGGATTCCCTGGCCTCCTTCGGCCCTCGTCAGTCGCTGCTTGATCCGGTCGAGAATCCTCCGCCTGGTCCTTTCCGATACTCCGGAAAGAAACCTTCCTGCGCTGCTCGCCCGCCAGAAAGCCACCAGCTCCTCGGGACTTTTCGCCCGATCCTCCGATTCTGTCTTCTCTACCACCACGACGCGGAATCCGCTCTTTCGCAGCATTTCCTTGAGTGGTGCGAGTCCCAGCGGAGCCGTCTCGAGAAAGAGTCCCGGAGGAAGGGTGCCGAGCACCTCTTTCGCCGACTGCTCGATGAGCTCATCGAGCTCCGCAGGTCGGCTGGTGTCCTCGAAGCTGATGCCCAGCTTCCCCCCGGGCTTGAGGATCCGGTGGATGGCTCCAAGGGCTTGTCGCCGATCGTCGATCCAGTGAAAGACGTAATTGAGGCAGACGACATCGAAAGACCGAGGGGCGAGCCTCGGAAGATCATCGGAGCCGCCGACGGAGAAGGAGAGCCCTTCCCTCGCCCTTCGCTCGGCAATGGCGATCCGGTAGGGGGAAGGATCCATGCCTAGGACTTTTCCCTGGGGTCCGGCGATTCGGGCGATGGCGGAGGCGAGCTGTCCCGTGCCGCAACCCAGATCGAGAACAGAGCTGCCTGGGGAGATCCCCAGGAGGGAGACGAGCTTGATGCCGATCTCGTACTGAGGGGTGCTCATCCGCTCGTAGAGTTCGGCGAGGCGAGAGGAATCGAAGGCTGCCGGCTCACCGAATCCGGAAGGGGCCGCGAGCAGGAGAAGGGAGAGCGCGAAGGCCGGGTACGCGTGACGCCATGGAAACCCGTTCTTGGGAGCGACCGAACTCTGCGCGCGCATCGATGAGCGATAAGAGGCGCCCCCGGGTGGTTTGCGCAAGGAGATCTTTTCCCGTCCTGGGGATCGCGGCGAGGATTCTCCTTGCGCTTGCTGCTGCGCATCGCAGGAAATGAAAACAGTGAAGGCGTACTCTTTTGCCCGCTATGGAGGACCCGAGGTCTTGATCCCGGTAGAGATTCCGGTGCCTGAGCTTCTCCCCGAGGAAGTGCTGATCCGGGTGGCGGCGATCGGCATCAATCCGAGCGACGTCAAGAATCTCTCGGGCCACTTCGGGACCAGTCTTCCCCGCATCCCCGGAAGAGATTATGCGGGGACCATTGTTGCAGGGGCGGGTCGGGAAGGAGAGGCGGTTTGGGGCAGCGGTCCCGGCTTCGGCGTCACCCGGGACGGAGCCTTTGTCGAGTATCTGCGTCTTCCGTCTTCCTGGGTCGCCAAGAAACCCTCTTCTCTTTCGATGGAGGCCGCGGCCGCGGTCGGCGTCCCATACCTGACGGCCTGGTCCGCGCTGGTCATTGCGGGGAATCTCGCACCGGAAGAGACCGTTCTTATCGTCGGGGCGGCCGGGGCCGTCGGGCGCGCGTCGATCGAGATCGCGCGCTGGCGAAGGGCCCGGGTCATTGCGGCGTCCCGCTCGGCAACCGTTCTTGCCGGCACCGACAGCCTGGTCGCGGCCGGGGATCCCGACTGGCCGCGACGGGTCCTTGCCTTGACCGAAGGGCAAGGAGTCGATCTGGCGCTCGACACGATCGGAGGGGCGTTTTTCGAGCCGTGCCTGAAGACGCTGCGGCCGGGGGGCCGGCAGGTCGCTATCGCGAGCAACCCGCCCGATGTCTCCTTCAACCTCGTTGATTTTTACCACGGGGCCAAGCGGCTGATCGGCGTCGACAGCATGGCCCTTCGCGGTGAGGAGATCGCCAGGATGATGGAGGAGTTGCGGCACGGCTTCGAGGAAAAGCGGCTGACCGCTCCCTCCGTAAGCATCTGGCCTTTTGGCTCGGCAAGAGAAGCGCTTTCCGCCGCCAGGGAAAAGCCGGGGAAAAAGCAGGTCCTAGTTTTCGATCTCCCGGGAAGCGAAAAGGCTCCTCTTCGCCGGTGAGGCGGGGAAACCGCAAACCGCTTTTCTTTTTTTCCGCAACAAACCGCATTCCCGAAGGTTCACTTGAACAGTGAAGAGTTTGGCACGCGCAGGAGAATCCTTGTGGGAAAGGCAAGCCGACCCTTGGTGCTGCTCGGGATCGGCGTGACCTGCCTTGAAAACTAGTGCCATTTTCCTCTCGGTCGGCCTCTTCACGATCTCCCTGTACGGGCAGGTGGCCAAGCCACTTGCCACGACGCCGCCGATCGAAAAGGCCTTTCCTCTGGTCCAGAAAGGCACCGAGGTTCATGTGAGCTGTCCTCTGGCGCTCAACGAGTACCAGGTTCTTTCTCCCTCAGAGGTTCTCCACCTCTTTTACGTCAAATCCCAGCGCAGGGGGGCAACGGGCGAGAAGACGGATTCTTCGGAAAATGCAGCCCCTTCGGGCAGACACCATGGAGGCGGGATGGGTGGCATGGGCGGGATGGGTGGTGGAATGGGCAGAGGAGGCATGGGGATGGGTGGTATGGGGATGGGTGGCATGGGGGGAGGCGGCATGACAGGGATGCATGGCGGGATGGGCCGCGCGGGCGATGAGAACGAAGGATCAAGCCATCAAGGGGTGGACCGAAAGACTGTCTGGACTTCCGTTGATGCGTTTCGTGAAGCGCTTGGCGGTCTGGACGGGTCCGATGTGCGGCTGGTTTTCGCCCAGCCTCCGGCGGCGTCTTCCGGCCAGGCGGCGAAGTCGGAAGGTGGAGAAAATCTTAAAACGGACTCCAAGCCCGGACGAGTGCGAGACGAGCCCCTGGCCCTCCCGTTGGGTCTACTGCTGGGGGAGCTGGAAGAAAGACCGACCGTCCTCGCGGTCGAAAACGGGAGCGCCGGAGCCGAAGCGGGTCTCCGCTCGGGGGATCGGATCCTCTCTCTCGATGGTCGGCCCTGCTACCGGAGTTTGTCGGTATTCTTAGGTCTCTATCGCGAGGCAAAAGCGCGGGGCGGTTCGTCCGTTTCCCTCGAAGTGGAGCGAGGGCAGGCGCGGCTGACACTTCCGGTCTCCCTGCCCCCCAGCCTTGGGGGAAGCATTCTTGATGTTCCTTAGGCAGGACCGCCTTGGGGTCCACTGCGTGCCACCGGGGCGAAGCTCGGAAGCGCCCTTTGCTCTTCAAATCCGCAGAGGATCGCGGTAGTTGTTTAGGATTGTTGTCGCGAAATGGTGGAAGCCGCAACGGTCGTTGCGTGTCGGGAAGGGGACGGCTCTTCGCGGCGGGATGGCGCCGCCTCCCTCGGAGATTGAGTGGACGATGACGCCTCTTGCGCAAGGCGGAGCAAATCGCAAGGATCGAACGGTTCGACGCCGAGTGCAGGCGAGTGCGGCACCGCGAAGAGGCAAGGTCGTCTGTCTCCCCGCCATGCTGCTCCTCAGCCTTCTCAGTTGGTGCGTCGTGGATTCCGTCTCGGCCCAGGAGACCAGATCCCTTACGACCGTGCCCCCGCTCTCGTCCGCTTTCCCCCTCGTGCAGCAGGGGAGAGAGGTTCATGTCCGCTATCCTTTGGCGATCAACGAGCATGTCGTCGTTCCTCCCGGTGCACGACTCCATTGTTTTTACGCGAGGCCACGACGCGCGGGCGCGTCCGGAGAAGAGCTGACATCCGCCGAAGAAGGAGCGCCTTCAGCACGTCGCGGCGGAGGAGGCATGCCGCTCGGCGGCATGGGTATCGGAGGGATGGGCTTGGGCGACATGCGGATCGGCACTGCCGGAGAAATGGGCCATGGGATGAGCGAGAAGGGAGAGCAGAGGGGAAAGCCGGGACGGCGCAGGATCGATCGGAAGGCGGTCTGGACCTCCTGCGATGCCTTTCGGGAAGCCCTGACGGGTTTAAGCGGCTCGGAGCTTCGGCTGGTTTTTTCCCTACCCGGCCCGAAAACGCTCATGCAAGAGCCAGCGTCAGGGGACGAAGACGAGGACGAGCCGAGCGAGAAGCCCAGGCCGCGGCCGAGGCGCGTCCGGGATATGCCTGTGCATCTCCCGCTCGGCTTGCTCCTGGTGCAGCGTAAAGGGGCGCCGACTGTGCTCTCGGTCGAGAAGGCGAGTGTGGGCGAGCGGGCTGGCTTCCGAGCCAGGGATCGAATCCTCTCTCTGGATGGGCGACCTTGCCCAAAAAGCCTGTCGGGAGTTTTGGCCCTCTATCGTCAGGAGAAGGCCCTTGGACAGAAGGAGATTTCCGTGGCCGTGGAACGAGCGGGGGCTTCTTCTCCGGTCTCCCTTCCCGTGCGGCTCCGGCCCCGCCTCGAAGGGAGCCTCCCCCAGAGGCCTGCGGAGTGAGAGAAGGCACCGCGACAAAGCCGGCGGACCGATCCTTAACCGGCGCGGTTGGGGCTGCCGAGGATATGTGTGCGTGAGGGAAGCATGAGATCGTCGAACGTTTGCGTGAACATTGCCGCGGCAAAAAATGCGACCGCTCTCAAGGTTTCCTGCCCAACGTTGGCAAGGTCGTGGCGCATATCGGTCGAGATGACAAACACGCTTCCGGGATCGAGAGCGTAGACGCCCGACTCCATGCGCAGCTCCCCCTTTCCGGAGAGGATGTATTGGGTCTCCTCGGTGGCATCCGTATGCCATCCCAGCCGTCCACTGGGCTCAATCTCGTAAACGATCGTCGAGGACTGCGTTGCCCCCCGCCCACCGCAGGAGGCAAACGCTCCGGTCCAACGTACCGAGGGATCCTCTTCCCCGCAGACAGAGAGACGTTCTAACCTGCACGCCTCACAAGCGATCTCCTGCGGCTTGCGAAATGGACCTGTCTGCTTCGTTGCGCCTTGATTTTCCCTCCGTGCAGTATGT
>NZ_CABFVA020000079.1 GCF_902143375.2 Methylacidimicrobium tartarophylax
CGCCTTGCATCCAGGCCCATCCGCCGCGCCTCGGGTACGAACTTTGTGAGACATGCAGGCTAGACCTGGTGATCATCGGAGAAGGGCCGATCGGAATCGCCCGGATGGCCGAGCTGGCCGAAGCGTTTTCGGAATCGGATCTGCCCTGGAAGGTCGATCTGCTGGACTGGGCCGAGGCGAGCGACTCCTTCCGAGGGATCCTCGAAAAGGAGAAGGTCGTCCTCCAGGAAAAGGGAACGCCGACTCTTCGCACTCCGTAGCAGTCTTGGGCGGCCCGCCCATGGGAACCAATCCGCCTAGACGGCCGAGCGGCGCCCCCGGGGTGCTCTTCCTCCGGGACGGCTTCCGGGACCTGCGAATCGCCTCGGACGAAACGGCCGCTCGGAGCGGGCTTGCGGCTGCCGCTCTGGGTCAACTGCCGGGGCGGGAACGTCATGGTTGAAGCCCTCGGCCTGCTTGCGGGGGATGCCGCGTCCGAGGAAGCGCTCGAGGGAGCGGAGCGGGCCCCGATCCTCCGGGGTCACGAAGCTGATCGCATCGCCGATGGCTTGGGCGCGGCCGGTCCGGCCGATCCGATGGACGTAATCCTCCGAGCATTGGGGAAAGTCGAAGTTGATGACGTGGGAGATTCCGTCGACATCGATTCCGCGAGCGGCGATGTCGGTGGCCACGAGCACGCGGGCGGCTCCCGCCTTGAAATCGCGGAGCGCCCGCGTGCGCTGGCTCTGCGAGCGGTTGGAATGGAGAGTCACCGTTTTGACTCCGGTCTGCTCGATCTGGCGGGCCAGCCGATCGGCCCGGTGCTTGGTGCGGGCGAAGACCAGGACCGTGTCGAGCTTCGGATCCTGCAGGAGATGGGAGAGGAGGGCCGCTTTCAAATGGGGGGCGACTTCGTAGACGAACTGGGTGACCGTCTGGGCCGGATTCGCCCGCCGGCCGATCTCGATCGTGCGGGGAGAGCGCAGGAACTCCCGGGTGAGCGATTCGATTTCGGGGGAGAGGGTCGCGGAAAAGAGAAGGGTCTGGCGCTCCCGCGGCAGCTTCCGGAGAATTTGCCGGATGGCCGGCAGAAAGCCCATGTCCAGCATCCGGTCGGCTTCGTCGAGGACCAGATAGCGGATCGCCGAAAGGTCCCCATAGCCTTGGCCGTGGAGATCGAGGAGGCGGCCCGGGCAGGCGACCAGAAGATCGACGCCGGAGCGGAGTGCTTCGATCTGCGGACGCTCGCTCACCCCTCCGAAGACCGAGGCGGACCGCAGGGAAAGATGCTTCCCGTAGGTGCGGAGGTTTTCCTGGATCTGGGCGGCCAGCTCTCGCGTGGGTGCGAGGATGAGCGCCCGCGGTGCGCGGCGGGGGCCTTGGTGCGGCTGCTCGGAAAGCTTGGTCAGGATGGGACACGAAAAGGCGGCCGTCTTGCCGGTGCCGGTCTGGGCGATGCCGATGAGGTCATGGCCCGCCAGGATGGGAGGGATCGCCGCCGCTTGAATCGGGGTGGGCTCGGTGTATCCGGCTTCGTCGATGGCTTGGAGGATGGGAGCGCTGAGAGCGAGGTTGCGAAAAGGCATAAAGATACCAACACTACGATGGAGCGGGCGGAAGCGCACGTTTTCTTTTCCTAAGGCGGCGGGGCCGGCCCCCTTCAGCAGGCGGCACGCTTCTTCACCATGTTTCATGGAAAGCTTGTTGGTTTTGGCGCTTCCCCTGGTATGGCGCCTCCGGTAGACTCCGCGCATGGGCTCCTCGCCGCATTCTTTGGCACTCTGGACGCGCTTGCGCCGGATAAGGATGCGAAGGCGGCTCGTCTCGAAACGGCCAAAGGTGATGTCATCGAGTCGATGAGCGCGGCTTCCTTGCCGGCGACAACCGCCGACTGCGCGAACCGATCGGCAACCTCCCGCCTCCATAAGTCGGGAGGCACCAATATTCTGCTCTGGAAACGGCAGCCCTGGTGGCGCAACCCGGAGCAATCTCGTTCCCGCAGAGGGGGAATCATGAGGAAGCACCGATACCCAAGCCTATTGCTGGCCATGGCGATCACGTTTCGTCTGGCGATCCCTTCGGGTGCTTGCACCCGTGCCGAATATCACGGATTGGACGACCTGAACATCACCGGACGCACCATGGACTGGAAGGAGCCGATCCCCGCCAGCCTATGGATTCTTCCCCGTGGCATCCATCATGACGGACGGGCCGGATCCCATTCGGTCCAGTGGACGTCCAAATACGGCAGCGTGGTCGTGAGCGCCTTCGGAATCGCCTCGGCGGACGGCATGAACGAGAAGGGGTTGGTAACCAACATGCTCTGGCTACCGGGCTCCCAGTATCCGGAACCGGAACATCCCGACAACCGGTTGAGTATTTCGTTATGGGTACAGTATTTTCTCGATAATTTCGCCACGGTGAACGAGGCCGTGCAAGCGATGCAGGAGCATCCGCTCCAGGTAGTGTCTGACCGTATTCCGGGCACCAAGATCTACACCACCGTCCATCTGTCGATTTCGGACGCAAGCGGGGACAATGCGATCTTGGAGTATATCGATGGCAAGCTGATCATCCACCACAGCCGTGACGATCAGGTGATGACCAACGAGCCTGCCTACGATCAACAGTTGGCGCTCGCATCGTATTGGAACCAAGTCGGCGGCACGGTATTCTTACCCGGCACGAACCGTTCCGCCGACCGTTTCGCCCGGGCTTCTTTTTACATCCACGCGATCCCAAAGACCGCCAATGCCGCCGAGGGCGTTGCCGAGGTGATGAGCGTGATGCGCAACGTGTCGGTGCCCATCGGTATTTCCACGCCGGACAAGCCGAATATATCGAACACGCGCTGGCGTGTCGTGGCCGACCAGAAACACCTGAAGTACTACTACGACGCGGTGACCGCTCCCAATACCTTCTGGGTCGATCTGAAGAAGGCCGATTTTCAGGTCGGCGCGCCTGTGCTCCGGCTGCCGCTGGAAGCGAATGAGATTTACTCGGGCGATGCCCTCAAGGATTTCAAGCCCTCCAAGCTTTTCCAGTTCCTGCCGGTCTTGCCCAAGGAGTGAACCGTGCTGAGCTTGCGGGAGGCCTCCCGCCCGCGCTCGGCGTACCGCCGCGATGAGGGAAAGCAAGTTCCGCTGCGAGCATCGGAGACAACGGCCTCTTTAAGGTGTTCCGAATCTGGTTGGTCCTTGATCTCGCGCTCAGCCTCTTCTGCAGGCTTCGGACGGCGGAGCGGGACCGGCTCGACCTCGCCAGCGGCCGGTTTGCGCTGATCGAGAAGAGCTGCGAGTTTACGCTCCTTCCTTGGCGGCCGGTTCTCGAGTGCAATCTCGGCAGGGAGGTTTCTGGAGTTGCGCGTGGCGAGACGATCTCCCGGACGCTCGGCCGGCAGCGCCGCGGACTATCGATCTCGTGATCCGCAGGAAAGAAAGGCTTGCTTAATAGTAACATATATGTGACTATATGAGCGTTGGGCCAACCGTCGTCGAGTATGTCCGGGCGGATGGGTCGAACCCGTACCGGGCCTGGTTCGATAGCCTGCATGCGCAAGCCGCCGCTAAGGCGGCAAGCGCGGTAGTACGGCTCGAGCTGGGCAACCTGTCACGGGTGAAATGGATCGGTACCATTGGTGAGTATCGCATCGATTCGGGGCCGGGCTACCGGATCTACCTCGGCAAGGACGGCGATAAGCTCATCATCCTGCTCGGCGGGGGCACGAAGCAGCGCCAGCAGGCCGATATCGAGCGCGCGAAGGTGATGTGGGAAGAATACCGGAAGTGAAAGGCGGCAGCAGCAAGGCTGCGCGGGAAGAGGTGAACGAGATGGTACTGACGCGGGATTTCGAGGAGACGATCGTCGAACGCGTCCGCCGTGATCCGAACTTTTCCAAGGCTCTGCTCGACGAGGCGGCCACGCTGTTCCTCAACGGGGAGGCCGATACTGCGCGTCTTGTCCTGCGCGATCTCGTCAACGCGACCGTGGGCTTCGAAGCGCTTGCGGTGGAGACGGGAAAGCCCGCCAAGAGTCTTCACCGCATGCTCTCGAAGAGCGGCAATCCGACGATGGACAATCTCGCCGTCATCCTCGGCGTGGTCCGGAAGAAGCTCGGTGTGGAGATCAAGGCGCACGCAGTCGAAGCAGGTTAGCGTGCGATATTGCCGCCCCCGAAGAAAGGGAACTGGGCGACCAACGAACCCAACTGTTGGGCCGTCGCAAAAAGCCTGTTCCCGTCCATGCACTAAGGATCGGAAAAGCGAGGCAAGCTCGGCAATCCGCCGTCAAGAAGGATCGACGGAATCGAAGTATCCTTGGCAGCCAGTCCCCGGGCACAAAATCCGTCGAAAACGGATGGCAAGAACACCGTTTCTTGCCATCCCTCAATGGCAAATCTGCCCCCTCCGGGCATTCCATTCAGCGGGGAGCTAGGAAAAGCAAGTCACGTTGCAATCACCAGAGGAAACTGCTTCTGTAAGTCGCTTTGAGTCTGGTTGGTCCCGGGCCGATTCGAACGGCCGACCAACGCTTTAGGAAAGCGCTGCTCTGTCCTGCTGAGCTACGGGACCGTCTCCGGCTTGCCAAGAAGGTCGGGGATGCCGAGGCTGGCACGCCCGGATCCGTCAGGACTAGCTTAGGCGAAGCGGCAGGCGAGGACAAGGCTCCGGTGCGGGGCGCCGGCCGATTCGGGCCAAAGAGCTTCGAGCGGAAGGAGGGAAAACGCTTGCTCTCGGGACGTCTCGGGCGGAATGATCCCCTCGCTTTTTCTCTATGGGCTGGACGAAGGGGAAGTTGCTCACCAGGCTGGCGGCCCTTGCCTCGCTCTCCTTGACACTGGCGGGGTGCGCGCCGGTACCGAACGTTCTCCTCGGTGCCGATCCGCCCGGAGATCCTCCGAGCCATTCGATCCTTGACGGGGCCGGCGGCCCGAGCTTGGCGAAGCCGGGCAATCGCGTCACCCTCCTGTCCAGGGGGCCGGAATGGCTGGAGATCCTCTTTGCGGCCATGGAAGGGGCGCGGGACCATATCAACCTGGAATTTTATATCCTGGAGAATGTGCTCGTCCGCGGTCGGAGCCTGGAAGATCTGCTGATCGAGAAGCTCCGCTCGGGTGTTGCGGTGAACGTGATCCTGGATGGCTACGGCTCCCATAGGACCGGCCGCGCCGTCCTGGAGCGACTGAGGAAGGAGGGAGCAAGAGTCCTCGTCTTTCATCCGGTCAACGCGGAAACGATCCTGCGGATCGATGCGATCAACGAGCGGGATCACCGCAAGATCCTGGTGGTCGACGGCAAGGTGGGATTCGTGGGCGGGATCAATCTCTACCCGGTCTACCAGAACCAGTCGGAGCCCGGCGCCGTCCAGCGGAGGGATTTTCATCACGTGCTCTGGAACGACCTGGTGGCGCGGATCGAGGGCCCCGCGGTGGTCGAGTTGCAGCGGGTCTTCTTTGCAACCTGGTCGAGAGAAAAGGGGCCGGCGGTCGTAGAGAAGGACTACTTCCCGAAGGTCGCGAAGGCGGGAGAGGAGCGGGTGCGGGTGATCGGAAGCGCGCCGAAGGAGAATCGGGCGCTCTACTACATCCAGCTTCTGGAAGCGATCCACGCGGCCCGGCGGAGGATCGATCTCTGCACCGGCTCTTTTGTCCCTACTCGTCAAATGGTCGAGGAACTCGTTCAGGCGGCCCGGAGAGGCGTCGCCGTGCGGCTCGTCCTGCCGTCGGCCCTCTACCATCCGGTGATCGAGATTGCCGGGAGCGCGGATTACGGGGCTCTCTTGCGAGCGGGGGTGCGGATTTGGGAGATGCCCGAGGAGGTGCTCCACGGCAAGCTCGCCACGATCGACGGGGCTTGGACCGCGGTCGGATCGTCGAACCTCGACGAGCGGAGCGTTCTCTTCAATCAGGAAGTCGATGCCATCGTCTGGGGGAGGGAGACGGCTTCCACAGCCCGGGGGATCGTCGAAGAGAGGATCTTTCGGTCTCGGGAGATCGCGCTTGGACCATGGCGACGCCGGGACGTCTTCGAGCGGGTGAACGAGTTCTTCGCCTCGCTCTGGCGCGTCCTTCTGTAGAAACCCCTTCGCGATGCACCAGACCGAAGCGCAGCTCCGCTTGGCAGGACTCGCCCTCTGCCTCCTCGTGCTCGTCGGCTGTGCGCGGACGCCGAAGATCGTTCTCCGGGAGGATCCGCCCGGAGATGCGCTCCGAGAGAACTTGGCCGCCGATGCGGCCTTGTTCCCGCGCCCGGTGGCGTCGGGCAACCGCGTGACGCTCCTGCCCGACGGTATGCGCACCTTCGAGGCGATGTTCGCGGCGATGGAGCAGGCAGACGATCACATCAACTTGGAATACTACATCTTCGAGAATGTCCGCGTGGGGGGAAGGAGCCTCGAGGCTCTTCTGGGGCAAAAGCTCCGCTCCGGCGTCGCGGTGAACATTATCCTCGACGGTTACGGTTCCTACCGGACGGATCCCGCTGTCCTGGATCGGTTGCGGAAGGCGGGCGCGCGGATTCTGGTCTTCCGCCCGCTGACTCCGGAGACGATGCTCGAGGTGACCAAGGCGAACGATCGCGATCATCGGAAAATCCTGGTGGTCGATGGCCGAGTGGGTTTCGTCGGGGGCGTGAACCTCGCCCGGGTCTACGAGAATCACTCGGATCCCCGGGCGGCCGCGCGGGGTGACTTTCGCCACGCTTACTGGAGCGATATCGCCGCCCGGATCGAAGGGCCGGCGGTGGCCGATCTGCAGCGTCTCTTCTTTGCGACCTGGTCGAGCCAGCACGGGCCGGTGATGGAGCGGAGGAGCTATTTTCCGAAGGAGGCCGAGGTGGGAAGCGAGCGGGTGCGGGTGATCGGAAGCGGACCCGGACGGGATGAGGCGATCTATTATGGGAGCTTCCTGGAAGCGGTCCACATCGCGCGCCGGAGCATCGATCTCTCGACCGGCTTTTTCGTACCCACCCGACAGGAGGTTCAGGAGTTGGCCCAGGCTGCTCGGCGCGGGGTCGCCGTCCGGCTCGTCCTGCCCTCCCCCGTCTATGACCGGGAAGTGCGCGCGGCGGGGAGAACCGACTACGGGCGGCTGCTCGGAGCCGGCGTCCGGATCTGGGAGGTGGAGGGGGCGGTGCTCCATGCGAAGTTCGCGACCATCGATGGAGCGTGGACCGCCATCGGGTCTTCCAACATCGACCGGAGAAGCGTGGTCTACAACGACGAGGTCGATGCCATCGTCTTCGGGGGAAAGACCGCGGGGGCCGCCCGCGCCATCATCGAGCGGAACATCTCCTGGTCCCGGGAAGTTACTCTTGGCGCGTGGCGTCATCGGGACTTCCGGGAGAGGGCAAACGAGTTCTTCGCCTCGTTCTGGCGCTTCTTGATGTAGACGCCGGGGCGCGGAACGGAGAACGCGAAAAATCGTTGGTTTTCGCCCACATTGGCCGCAAGCTTCCCCGACAGGAGTCCCGTGTCCGCTTCCCTTTCCCCGTCCGAGAGCCTTTCCGGTCTCATCGAGCGGGTCACCTTTTTCAGCGAGGAGACGGGATTCTGCGTCCTCAAGGTTAAGATTGCGGGCCGGCGGGAGCTGGTGCCGGTGGTCGGCGCTCTTCCGTCGGTCGGCGCCGGGGAGTGGGTCACGGCCCGGGGACGATGGGTGCGGGAACGGGAGCATGGCCTCCAGTTTCGCGCCGAATCCCTTCGGACGACGCCGCCGACGACCTTGGAGGGAATCGAAAAGTACTTGGGAAGCGGGATGGTCAAGGGGATCGGTTCCGTTTACGCCAAGAAGCTCGTCGGGCGGTTCGGCGAGAAGATCCTCGAGATCATCGAGAAGGAGTCGGCAAGACTCGAGGAGGTCGAGGGCATCGGGCCCAAGCGCAGGGGGAGGATCAAGGAGGCCTGGAACGAGCAGAAGGCGGTGCGGGAGATCATGCTCTTCCTCCACTCCCACGGAGTCGGGACCAGCCGCGCCCTGCGGATCTACAAGATCTATGGGCCGGAGGCCGTGGAAACCGTCCGCGCCCAGCCCTACCGTCTGGCCCGGGACATTCCGGGGATCGGCTTTCAAACCGCCGATCAGATCGCCGAGCGCGTCGGCATTGCCAAAGATTCCCTCGATCGGGCCTGCGCGGGCTTAGTCCACCTGCTGTTAGAGGCGACCGAGTCCGGCCACTGCGCCCTGCCTCTGCCGCTCCTGCTCCAGAACGCGGAGAAGCTGCTGGAACTCGAGGAGCCGCGGCTGCGGGAGGCGATGGAGCGGTCGGTGGCGCAGGGGGACTTCGTTCTCGAGGGGGAGAAGGAGACTTGGGCCTTTCTGCCCTATCTCAAGCGGGCGGAGGAGAGGATCGCCGAGCGGGTCGGCTCTCTTCTCTTGGGCTCTCCGCGCTATCCGGCGATCGACTGGGAGAAGGCGCTTACATGGGCGCAAGGGCGGACGGGAAAATCTCTCTCGGCGAGCCAAGAGGTGGCCCTGCGGCGCGCCCGGGAGAGCCGGATGCTCGTAGTGACGGGGGGCCCCGGAGTCGGGAAGACGACCTTTTTACAAACCCTCCTCCTGATCCTGGGAGCCAAGGGAGTGCGCATGCTTCTCTGCGCTCCGACGGGACGAGCGGCGAAGCGGCTGGCGGAAGCGACGGGAAGAGAGGCCAAGACCATTCACCGGCTGCTCGAGGTCCAGCCCGGGGCCGGAAGGTTTGCCCGGGACGAGGCTCGTCCGCTCGAGTGCGATCTGCTCGTCGTCGACGAGTGCTCGATGGTCGATCTCCCCCTCTTTGCCCATCTGCTGCGGGCGCTTCCCCGGGAGGCGGGCTTGCTGGTGGTGGGGGACGCCGACCAGCTTCCCTCGGTCGGGCCGGGCATGGTGCTCCGGGACCTGATTGGAAGCGGGGTGGTCCCCGTCGCCGAGCTCACGGAGGTCTTTCGACAGGCGGCGGAAAGCCGGATCATCGCGACCGCCCACCGGATGCGGCAGGGTCTTTTGCCGGAGCGGGAGGAGGGGAAGGAGTCGGATTTCTATTTCGTGTCGCGGGAGGAGCCCGAGCGGATCGCCGCAACGGTTTTGGAGATGGTGAAGACGCGCATCCCCAAGAAGTTCGGGTTGGATCCCCTTCGCGACATCCAGGTGCTCTGTCCGATGAATCGGGGCAGCCTGGGTGTCTTCGAACTCAACACGCGGCTGCAGGCGGAGCTCAATCCCCCGAAGCCGGGGGAGAGCGAGATCGAGCGATTCGGCTGGCGCTTCCGTCTGCGAGACAAGGTATTGCAGATCAAGAATAACTATCAGAAAGAGGTCTTCAATGGCGATATCGGCGAGGTGGCCGGGATCGATCCTGAGGAGCAGATCGTCCGGATCCGCTTCGAGGGCCGGGAGGTCGCGTATGATTTCGGCGAGCTCGATGAGCTTGCCCCCGCCTACGCGGTCACGATCCATAAGTCGCAAGGCTCGGAATTTCCGGCCGTGGTCCTTCCACTGGCGATGCAGCAGTATCTTCTGCTCCAGCGGAACCTCGTCTATACCGCGCTCACCCGGGCCAAGCGGCTCGCCGTCCTCGTGGGCCAGTGGCGGGCTCTTGCCGTGGCGGTCAAGAACGACCGGATCGAGCGCCGCTTCTCCCGGCTGGAGCCGAGGCTCCGGCGGGCGTGCGGCGTATCGGAGGAAGCCTCCGTCCTCAGAGAATGAGCATGGCGTCGCCGTAGCTGTAGAAGCGGTAGCCGCACGCGACGGCTTCCCGGTAGGCTTCGTGGAGGAGATCGAGGCCGGCAAAGGCGGAGACCAGCAGGAAGAGGCTCGACCGGGGAAGGTGGAAGTTGGTGAGGAGGGCGCCCGTGCGCTGGAAGGAGTAGGGAGGACGAAGGAAGAGGTCGGTCGTCCCGCTCCGCTCCCGGAGGTCAGGGACGCTTTCCAGGACGCGGGCGACGGTCGTCCCGACGGCCACGAGCCGACGCGCGGCTTGCGCCGCCTCCGCCAGTCCCGGCGGAACGGCCAGGCGCTCGGGATGGAGGCGGCCGGTCCGCCACTCCTCCGGGCCGATCGGCCGGAAGGTGCCGGGCCCCACATGGAGGGTGACGAAGGCATGAGGGAGACGGGCGAGGAGCCCCGGGGTGAAGTGGAGACCTGCGGTCGGGGCCGCCACCGATCCCGGCCTGCGGGCGAAGACGGTCTGGTAGCGCTCGAGATCGAAGGACGGTGTGACCGAAGCATGCTTGCGTCGCTTGCGGATGTAGGGCGGCAGCGGCGGGCTCCCGAAGCGTTCCAGGAGGAAGGGATGGGAAAAGCGCAGGAGGCGCTCCCCGCGGGAGCCGACTTCGACGACCTCCGCCGTGAGCCTCTCTTCGTCGGCCGTTCCGGGATGGGAGACGAAGAGAAGGGATCGCCCGAGCGAGGCCTTGCGGGCGGGCTCGGCGAGGGCTTTCCAGAGGAGAGGCTCCGGCTCCTCCAGGAGGAGGAAGGAGACCTGCGGCTCCCGGCAGGGAAGATAGGCCGGGATGACCCGGGAGTCGTTGAGGATCAGGAGATCGTCCGGATCGAGCAGGGTGGGGAGATCGCGGATCCGGTGGTGCGAGATCGAGCGGCTTCGGCGATCGAGGAGCATCAGCCGGGCTTCGGCCCGATCGGAGGTGGGGGCCAGCGCGATCCGCTCCTCGGGAAGAACGAAGGAGTAGGGAGCGAGATCCGGAACGGATCGATCGATAAGCGTGCCGCGCCCAACCGCTCCGCCTCCGGCATGAACTGTGTGAGACATGCGGGCTAGGGGACGATGGTCGGCTTGTCCGCCTCAAACGAGTAGCGCTCGACTTGGATCCAATGGCCGTCTTCCTTTTCGGGGGCCTTGTGAATCTTCACCTGGTCGACGACGAGCTTGCCGTTCCTTTCCGCCAGCCAGAAGTCGATGTCGTAGAACTTTTCCGGCTCGCCCTTCTCCCGAAAGTCGGTGCAGGCGAAGTAGTCCTTGTCCGGGATGCGGCGTACCGGATTGTGGATCTCGACGAACTCCAAGGGGATCTCCTGTCCGGTCTTCTCGTCCTTGATCCGGAGGATCCCGCCGCCTTCGCGAATCTTATCGGCGAGGTACTCATGGATGGCGGCCTTGACCTCCCAGGCCCGCTTGTACTCGGTGTGACCGGGATGCTCGCTCACCGGGAGCCACCACCAGGGGACCGGAAGCCGGCTCACCAGCACCCAGCCCTCCCCCTCCTTCTGCGGAAGCTTGTGGATGCGGATGTCCATGAGGACAAGCTTCTTGGCGCGCGGCTTGTACCAGAAGTCGAGCTCATAGGGTTTCGGGGGCTCGAACCCCTTTTCGTGGAAATCGACCGCGGCGAAGTAGCCGTAGCCGGAGAGCGTGCGGACCAACCGGATGTGATCGAAGAGAAGGGGAATCGTCCGGTTGGCGACCGGATCCGGGAAGGGGAAGACGCCCTGGTTTGCCTGGCTCTTCTCCTCGATGTAGCGCCGGGCTTCCGTTTCGACTTCTTTCTGGGTAAAAACTTCCTCTTCTTCCTGGGCGGCGGCCTGCCCTCCGAAGGAGAGAAAGGCAGCGAGCAGCGTGGAAGCCAGGGAAAAGCCGAGAAGGGCGCGTGGAGTTGCCGGAGCGGTCATGAGGAAAAATATTGTAATTACATCTTTTGATGTCAAGATGAGCAATCCGAAAAAGAGGACTGCATGAAGACAAAGGGAAGCCGTGCGACGGGGAGCAAGACCAAGAAAAGGATTGGGAAGAGGGCGGACGCAAAGCGATCGCTGCCTCGTCACGAGGAACTGACCATCTGGCTGCGCGATCAGATCGAGTCGCGCTGCTATGCCCAGGGGGAGCGGCTTCCCTCGGAAAAGGAGCTCCAGGAGCGGTTCCGGGTGAGCCGCATCACGGTTCGACGGGCGCTTCAGACGCTCGAAGGTGACGGCCTCATCTTTCGCCGGCAGGGCGTCGGATCCTTTGCCACGAACGCCCGCCTGCGACAGGGGCTCGTGCGCCTCACCGATTTTGCCGAGGATATGACGAACGCCGGGGTGGAGCCGAGCTCGCTCCTCCTCTTTCAAGGCCCCGAGAAATCCAGCGTCAAGATCGCTTCCTGCCTTCGACTGAAGAAAGGAGAGTCCTGCTTCCGCCTGGACCGGGTCCGGCTGGGCAATGGGCAACCGATTGCGCTCGACCAGACCTGGCTCCCGAGCAAATACGGCAAGATGCTCGAGGGACGGGACCTGACGAAGGAGACGATTTACCGGATCCTGGGCGCGGGCCATGGCATCCCGATCCTGCGCGGTCACTACCGGATCGAGGCGGTGGAAGCCGATCCGGAGGTGGCCAAAGCCTTGGGGGTCGGGCAGCGTCGGGCGCTGCTCCTGATTTCCCGGCTCTCCTACACGTCGGAGGATCGTCCGATCTACTTTCAGAAGCGCTACTATCGTCCGGACCGGGTCGTCTACGAGGTGGAGCTCGAACGAGCCAGCCGGCACGAAGGGGGTACGATGCCGGTGGGCATGCCGCTGCGAAGCTTCGCTCCGGTCTTCTCCCCCATCCGGGACAAGCAGAACGGCAAGGGCCGGGCGAAGGAGGCCGAGGGGAGGAGCGCATGACGGTTGCGGAGCGCTGGCTGGCGATCTTGCGCATCCTGATGGGGCTCCTTTTTGTGGAAAGCGGAGTCCACAAGTTGAGTTGGGGAGGAACGGGAGAACGGTTGCCGATCCCGGCGGTTTCCGAACGATGGCAGGAAGCTCTGCCGAAGCGGCTTCTGGAGTTCGCCCAGAAGAATCCGATCGGCTGGTATCGCGCCTTTCTCTACCACACGGCGATTCCCAACGGCCGCCTCTTTGCCTCCCTGGTGGCTTGGGGAGAGCTCCTGCTCGGGCTCGCGCTGGCGCTCGGGCTCTTGGCCCGCTTCGCTTCTTTTGCGGGATTCTTTCTGGCGGGCAACTACTTTCTGGCCGACTTCTGGATGGGTCTCTGCCAGCGGAATCTGGGTCTTCTGCTCCTGACGATCTTCCTGATCCTCGGCTCGGCGAATGCAGGCCGATGCTGGGGCGTGGACCACTGGCTCTTCCCGCCCAAAAAGAGGGATCCGTCCGCGTAGAGCGGATCAGGCCGACGCCACGACTTTCGGTTCGGCCGCTTCCTCGTGGAACTGGTCGGGAGAGGGAAGCGGTCCGCGCGGACGAGTTCTTGCCCAGTATTGGCTGAAGCCCTCCTCGGGGAGCCGTTCGCGCGCGAAGGCCGTGAGGGTTCCGCGGACGATCTCGGGAATCTCCTCGAAGCCGACGCTCCGCTTCTCCAACCCGGCGAGCCGGTCGCCGGCAAGGCTTCCGCCCGCAAAGAAGGCGTACTTGCCCGGAGCTCGTCCGACGAAGGACAAGTCGGCGTTGTAGGGCCGGGAGCAGCCGTTGGGGCAGCCGCTCATCCGGATCAGGATCGGCTCATCCTGAAGACCAAGCTCTTCCAGGATCCGATCGATCTTTTCCATGAGCGAGGGAAAGACGCGTTCGCTTTCGGCCAGAGAGAGTCCGCAAGTGGGAAGGGCGACGCAGGCATGGCCGAGGCTCCGGGTCGCACTCTTCGGGGGTGCGGCGGAGATTCCGTATTCCGAGAGAAGTTCGGCCAGTTGGGCCTTCCGCTCGCGCGGAATCTGGGCCAAAAAGAGGTTCCCGTTGGCCGTGAGGCGAAGGGGAAAGCCGAAATCGAGGGCGATCTGCCGGAGCGCCTGGCGCAGACGAAAACCCGGCCGATCGAGGATGCGGCCGTTCTCGATGAAGAGGCCGAGGAAGAGCTTCCCATCGCCCTGCTCATGCCAACCCAAGGGATCGGCGACCGTGGTGAAGGAGAAAGGGCGCGGGGCTTCGGGCGCAAAGCTGAGGCGGGCGGCGACTTCCCGGCGGAGCCAGTCGATTCCCCGGTCGAGGAGAAGATATTTGAGACGGGCGCGCTTTCGATCTTCGCGGTTGCCGTAGTCCCGCTGAACGGTCACGAGCGCCACCGCCGCTTCCCGAACCCGCTCCTTGGGAACGTAGAAGAGGGGTTCGGCCAGGTGCGGCTGGGTCTGGCGAAGCCCGTGGGTCATCCCATGGCCCCCGCCGACCAGGAGCGTATAGCCTTCGACTCCCTGGACGTTCGCGTGGGCGACCAGACCCAAGTCGTTGGAGAAGACATCGATATCGTTGCGCGGGGGAAGGGCGATCCCGATCTTGAACTTCCGGGGAAGATAGGTCGCTCCGTAGATCGGCTCCTCCTCCGTCGGACCCCCTTCTCCCAGGGGGAGCGGCTCCCCGTCGATCCAGACCTCGCTGTAGGCGCGGCTGCGGGAGAGAAAGATCTGACCGAGGTCGGACGCGAGCTCCTGGAGCTCGAGGTAGATCGGATCGGCGTTCGGAACCGGCGTGGCCAGCGTATTGCGCACCACGTCGCCGCACGCCCCCCAAGTGAGGATCCCGGAGGTGATGATCTCCGAAACGGCGCGGCGAAGGTCGGTCTTCCGAATCCCATGGAGCTGGACTCCTTGCCGGGTGGTGATCCGTAGGGTGCCGTTGCCCACCGTCTCCGCGAGGCGGTCCAGCGCAAGATATTGGGCGGCGCTGAGTCGGCCTCCCGGGGTCTTGGTCCGGATCATGAAGATCCAGTCCTTGTCGAGACCGGCCTTCCGCCGTTCGGCCCGCCGATCCCGGTCATCCTGTTGGTAGCTACCGTGGAATTTCAGGATTTGGGCGTCGGTGTCGGAGAAATGCGTCGAGGTCGCGTCGCGCAGCGCTTCCGCGAGCGTTCCGCGAAGTTGCCGGCTGTTTTCCTTGACCTGTTCGGCAGGACTTTTGGATTGCACGCGCCTATTACTCCATAGAGTTAGTATATAAAACAAGCAAAAAAATCTCGGATTGCTCTTTTCCCTTAAATCCGCTTTTCCCGTTCAAGAACCGGGTTCGTTCCCGGGCTTCCACTTGATGCTGCAGCCGATGCTGGGTCGCTGCTCGGCCGGAGCGGGTTTCCCGGCGAGGATGGCCTCGATCGCCGCCCGGAGGTCGCTGCCTGTGACCGGCATCGGATTTCCCGGTCGGCTGGCATCGTACTGGCCGCGGTAGACCAGGCACTGATCCCGGTCGAAGAGGAAGAAATCGGGAGTGCAGGCGGCCCGGTACGCCTTGGCGATCTCCTGCGTCTGGTCGAACAGATATGGGAAAGGATAGCCGACCTCTTTGGCGACCTCCGCCATCTTCTCGGGCGCATCGTCCGGGTAGCGGACCGGGTCGTTCGCGTTGATGGCGACCGCCGCAAGGCCCCGGCGTTGAACCTCGGCGACCAGCTTGGCCAGGTGATGCTGGAGATGTTTCACGTAGGGGCAGTGGTTGCAGAGAAACATCACGAGGAGGGCCGGGGATCCGGCGAAATCGGAAAGGGAGACCAACTTGCCCGAGGGATCGGGTAGGGAAAAGAATGGGGCTCGGGTGCCCAGGGGGGTCATCAGGGATGCGGTCGCCATGGGAGGATTGTAAGAGGCGGGCGCAGGGGGATAAATCTTTTTCGAATGGAACCCCCGAAGAGGTTTTCCTTGCCGGAATTCCGTTCTTGGAGATAGCCTTTGCGCGTGAAGGGTAATGGAGGCAATCGAGAGGAAAATCCGATGAGTACCGTAGAAAAAGAGACGGGCGAACTGGTCTGCATTCGCCGCTTTCCGGTCAAGTCGATGCGGGGCGAGGAGCTCGCTGCGGTGCGAGTCGGATCCCAAGGCCTGGTCGGCGATCGTCGCTTTGCCTTCCAGGATATGGAGACCGGAAAGTTCGTCAGCGCCAAGTACCCGGCGAAATGGGGCAAGATCTTCGACCTCCCGGTTTCTTGGGTCCGCTCCCCGGAAGAGTCGGAAGAGCCGGTCGTCCGCTTCCAGCTTCCGGGAGGGGAGTGGCGGCGGAGCGATGATCCCTCGTCGGCGGAGGTGTTCGGGGCTCTCTTCGGCAGGAAGGTGGCACTGCTCGCCTCTGCGCAGGAGACCGGCAGCCTGGAGGAGTACTGGCCCGATATCGAAGGGTTGGCCCACCGCGAGGCGACGACCGATGAGAAGATGCCGCCCGGCACCTTCTTTGACGCTGCGCCGATCCACCTCGTCACGACCGCCACCCTCCGAACGCTGCGGGAGCTCTATCCGGAAGGCCTCTTCGAGGCCCGCCGGTTTCGGCCCAATTTCGTGGTCGCCCTCCCGGAGGGAGAGCGGGGTTTTGTGGAGAATCGCTGGATCGGAAAGCGGATCCGGATCGGCGACTCGGTTCGGCTCGAGATCACGATGGGTTGCGGTCGTTGTGTCATGACGACCCTTCCTCAAGGGGATCTTCCCCGGGATCCGGGCATTCTTCGTACCGCGGCCCGCCACAACCACGCCGAGGTCGGCGTCTACGCGAAGGTCCTCTCCGAAGGTTGGGTCTGGAGCGGAGCCCCGGTCGAAGTAGAAGAGAGCTGACCGACTGAGCCGAGCCCGATTGGCTCCGCTATCGTTATTTCCCGGGCGTGGCGTTCGGGTTCGCAGCGCCAGGAAGAAGACAGCCTTTCTGTTTCCGCCACCGCTCCAGCAAGCCGGCCAGCAGGGATCCCAGGAAGCCGCCGGCCACATCGGCTGCCCAATCGCGAGGATCGGGCGTCCGGCCCGGAATGAGCCGCTGGTAGTTTTCATCGATCGCCCCGAGCAGGGCAACGGCGGCAACCGCCCAAGGCGTGCTTCCGACGGCCCGCCGGGCAAGCAGCCCGGCGCCCGAGTAGGCGGTGGCGTGGAGGAGCTTGTCGTTCACGTGGTTGAGTTCCTGCGGCAGCTTGGGCCCCGGGATGCTCGAGAGGGAGAGGAGGAGCAGGGCATAGAGGAAAAAGGCGATCCATCGGAGGGACCGCCTTCCCGAAATCCCCGGCGTGGGAGTCGTCTGTTTGGAGGTGGGGCTCACGAAGCGGACTTGCCTTTCCCCGGGGTCGGTACCCCCAGGCTTTCCAGGACGCTCTTTCGGGTCGCCCGCAAGTCGGGGAGCACGACGTCGGAAGAGGAGACCTCGGTCTCGATCTGGCGGCCGAGCCAATCGAGGAGGATCCGGACCCGTTCCTTGCCGGGGAGGAATTTCCGGACGACCGCGTCAAGACCGCGAAAAGGGCCGGTGCCGATTTTGACCTCCATGCCCGGCTCCAGGTTGGATTCCAAGGTGATCTGGTGGTCGGGGCCGAGAAGCTGACGGAGCTGGTCGGTGGCGGAGCAGGGGATCAAGGGGTAGCGTCCGCCGAAGTGGACGATCTTCGCCACTCCTTGTGCATAGCGGACGGCGTTGAGGCGCAAGAGCGGCTCGAAGCAGGCAAAAAGATAGCCGGGGAAGAGAGGCTCGGTGGTCCACGCCTGCTTGTCTTTGCGCAGGCGGCGATAGCGGATCAAGGGCAAGAGCGACTCCACATCCTCGAATTGGAGAAGAGATTGGTGGGCGATCCGCTCGCGCTTGGGTTGCGTCTGCACACAGAACCACAACCGCAGGCCCGGGGGAAATATCGTCTGGTCCGGCATCGGACAAAGAGGCCGGAAGATCGCGACCGATCCGGCTCTGCTTGCGGCGGCTTGAGGATTAGCGCGGGAAGGGGGAAACGTCAAGGGAAGAGAGCGGGGCCGCAAGGGAGGGGCGGTCCTACCGTGTCCCGCCGCGGCATCCCTCTGCGTGATCCTCTCCCCGCCTGCCGAAGCCCGCCAGGCCTGCTCCCGGTGCACCAAAACATTACGCTTGCACCAGCTCCGTTTTGACCCCTAAGAGAAGCAGTATGAAACCATTGACGATGCTCTCCCTTCTGTCCGTTTTGTTGTTCAGCGTCGCCGGACCGCTCCACGCCGATTCCATGCTCGCAAAGAAGAAGGCCTCCTGCGCCTGTGCGGAAAAGTGCGCGAAGAAAGAGGCCTGCGCGGTCCATAAGCATAAGGATTGCGACTGTTCCTGATCGCGGAGCCGGAAACGGATCTCTCCTTTCGCGGGCGGTCCAAGCGGCCGCCCGCGCCGTTCCTCCTGCAGAGGAACGCTCTCCCCGTCGATCGTGAGCCATGGCCCTGGGGGAGGGGTCGATCGAGGATCGCGGTCTCTCGGGTACGAACTGGGTCAGACAGGCAGGCGGGAGGCCTGAAGAGGGACTGTGCACTCCCAGCCGGAGCGCTCAAGGGGTTGATGTTCCTTGCAGGACCAGTCGCAAGGGAATCATCGTCGATTGGGTGAACCCGAACTTCTCGTAGAACCCCCGGGCCTCTGCGTTCCGGGCATCGGTGAGCAGAGTCACTCGAGCGCATTGCCGTTCCCGGCAGAGCTGAAGCGCCCTCGCGAGAAGGGCGCTGCCGACCCCGGCTCCCCGTCGAGCCGGATCGATGACCATGTCTTCCAGGATGGCGACGCGAGCCCCGAGGGCGGTGGAAACCGAGTAGAGAAGGCTCACCATCCCGATCGGTCGTCCGTCTTCCTCTGCGAGCATGATTTCTCCGATCTGCGGATCGGAGAGGATCGCCCGTAAGCCCTGCTCCTGGAGTGCGCCATTCGGCGTAAATTCCTCTTCCTGGGAGAAGAGGATTTCCAGGAGACGGACGAGGACCGGGATGTCCTCGCTCGTTGCCATTCTCAGGTTCAACTCCGTCTTTGTAGCTCGCCCTTCCCGGCCGAACAATGTCGCAGACAGGCAACGCGCTCTGCTCCCTCGGTTTCCCTTGGGACCGGAGTTTCTTCGAGCTGCCATTGCGGCTGACTCTTACAACGGGCGAAGCGGTCTCGCCGGGCAGCTCGCCTTCGTGGAGGTTGCGGCTAATGAGATAATTGCTCGTTTGCTGTGGCAGTTTGACTAAAAAAGGCGCAAGATTCCGTTGGAACGCGGCGACTGTCGCTTGGGAGATGTCATGATCGTCAAAGTCGCTCTGGAAAACTGGAAGTCCTTCCGCGATCGGGTCGAATTTTCGATGGTCGCGAGCTCGGAACGCCAGCATGGAAACCGGGTGCCCCAGGTTCGCAAATACCGGACAAGGGTACTGCCGATCGCCGCATTTTACGGCGGCAACGCGTCCGGCAAGAGCAACTTCTTTCAAGCGCTGCAATTCGCAAAGAGGCTGGTCGTCCAAAGAATCGACCCGGATGACGTGATCCCGGTCGTGCCGTTCGGACAGGATGCGAAATGGGTGGAGCAACCGTCGCGTTTCCGCTTCGAACTGCTGATCGACGAGACCATCTACGAGTTCAGCTTTGCGGTGACCCAAAAGGAGGTGGTGGAGGAAAAGCTGGTGGTCAACGGCGCCAGAACGGAAACGGTGCTTTACGACCGGCGTAACGGGAAGCCCAATTTTGACCAGATCCTCGCGGAGGATCCGCGTCTCCAATTTGTCTTTGAAGGAACCCGGGAAAATCAGCTTTTCCTGAGCAACTCCGTATCCCAGAAAGTGGTTCGGTTCCGACCAGTCTATGACTGGTTCCGGAAGAACCTCGTGCTCATCGGACCCGATTCACGCTTTGCTGGCGTGGCACGGTTGCTCGATCCGGAGGAACGGCTTTCTTCGGCCGTGGCGGAAAAGCTATGGGAGCTCGATACCGGGATCGCCCGCCTGGGCGGGGAGGAGATTCCGCTAGAGGCGGTTCCGCTTCTCGAAAAGGTTCGGAGCGATCTCGAGCGGCTGGCAGAGGGCAAAACCGTCTACTTGCCTTATAGCCCAGCGGAACAATTGGTCGTGAGCCGCAAAGCCGGAAAGCTTACCGTCCAGAAGGTCGTCGCGTATCATCCGAAGGCGGATGGTGGGGAGGCGAGGTTCAACCTCGGTCAGGAATCGGATGGCACCCAACGGGTCATCGACCTCCTTCCCGCTTTTTTGGATCTGTCGGACCAGGATTCGAAGCGGGTCTATGTGATCGATGAGGTGGACCGCAGCCTGCACACCCTGCTCATCCGCCGGTTGGTCGAGGCCTATCTTGCGGGCTGCTCCACCCAGAGCAGAAGGCAGCTGCTCTTGACGACCCATGACGTCCTGCTCATGGACCAGGAACTCCTGCGCCGCGACGAAATGTGGGTGACGGAGAGGGATGCCGGCGGGGTCTCCAAGCTGTTTTCGTTCAGCGACTACAAGGACGTCCGCTACGACAAGGATATCCGGAAGAGCTACTTGCAGGGTCGACTGGGGGGGATTCCCCGGATTCTCTTGCAAGGCGCTTTGAGCGACTCGTGCCTCTAGGAGACGAGGGGGGTAGGCGGGTGCGGCGCAAAATGCGGAAATTTCGTAGATGTGGGCGTGAGCTCCCTTACCGGAAGCTCTACGTGATTGCGGCCGAAGGTGAGCGGACCGAACCGCAGTACTTTTCCCTGTTTAAGGGGGATCGCCGATCCGAGTGCACTGCCTCAAGGTCGGTCGCGAAAGCTCGCCCCGGCAAGTCTTGAAACGGATGAGGTGTTATCTGCAAAAGGAACGGCTGAAGTCCACCGACGAGGCCTGGCTCGTGGTGGACAAGGATCAGTGGACGGATCCGCAGTTGGCCGAACTTCATGCATGGGCAGGGCAGAGCCAGAATTACGGTTTTGCGGTAAGCAACCCGAAGTTCGAGTATTGGTTGCTGCTTCATTTCGAGAAGGGAAATGGCGTAACCCGTTCAAGCGATTGCAATCACCGCTTGCGGACGCACCTTCCGAATTACGACAAAAGGATCGATCCACGCCGCTTCACCCGGGAGCGAATCCTCGACGCCATAAAGAGAGCCAAGGAGCGCGACGTTCCTCCCTGCGAGGATTGGCCGCGATCCTTCGGCACGACGGTTTACAAGCTGGTCGAAAGCATTCTGGGTTACTCGCCCCCTTGACGGTCGGCGTCTCCTCCCGCTCTTCGCTCTTGGCAAAAGCCTTCCGAAAGGGATCCCCAGCTTCCTGGCCATAACGAAACGCGATCGGATCATAAGAAACCATTATTTCCATCATCAGCGCTTAAGCGCTTATGTTTTGGGAGAGGTCGTCCCGGATGGGAGAGCGGCCTTTTTGGGAAACAATGATGGAGAGAAAAAATGAAGATCCTGTGCGTTCTCTACGATGATCCCGTGAAGGGATATCCCCCTGTCTATGCCCGGGAGACGGTCCCGGCGATCGAGCGTTACCCGGATGGCCAGACGGTACCGAATCCGGAAAGAGTCGACTTTCAGCCCGGCGAGCTTTTGGGCAGCGTCTCCGGGGCGCTGGGCCTGCGGCGGTTCCTGGAGGAACGGGGACACTCGCTGGTCGTGACCTCGGACAAGGACGGACCGAACTCGCGCTTCGAGAAGGAGCTCCCCGACAGCGATGTGGTGATTTCGCAGCCCTTCTGGCCCGCCTATCTGACCAAGGAGCGGATTGCCCGGGCGCCGAAGCTCAAGCTGGCGATCACGGCCGGGATCGGCTCGGACCATGTCGACTTGAAGGCGGCCAACGAGCGGAACATCACCGTGGCGGAGGTGACCTTTTCCAACAGCATCAGCGTGGCCGAGCATGTGGTGATGATGATCCTCTCCCTGGTCCGCAACTATCTGCCTTCCCACGACTGGGTGCGGGGCGGGGGTTGGAACATCGCCGACTGCGTGGAGCGCGCTTACGACCTCGAAGGAATGCAGGTCGGGACCGTGGCGGCGGGCCGGATCGGCTTGGCGGTGCTGCGGAGGCTCAAGCCGTTTGATGTCGGTCTCCATTACACGGATCGGCATCGGGTGGCTCCGGAGATCGAGGCGGAACTGGGCCTCACCTACCATCCCGACGCGGCGTCGATGGTTCCCCACTGCGACGTCGTCACGATCAACTGTCCGCTCCATCCGGAGACCGAGCATCTCTTCAATGACGCGATGCTGGCCAAGATGAAACGGGGAACCTATCTGGTCAACACGGCTCGGGCGAAGATCTGCGACCGGGATGCGATCGTCCGGGCCTTGGAGAGCGGTCAACTCGCGGGTTATGCGGGAGATGTCTGGTTTCCGCAGCCGGCTCCCAAGGATCATCCGTGGCGGACGATGCCGCATGAGGGGATGACTCCGCACATCTCGGGGACGACTCTTTCCGCCCAGGCCCGTTATGCGGCCGGAGTGCGGGAGATCCTGGAATGCTGGTTCGCCGGGAAGCCGATCCGCAAGGAATACCTGATCACCGAAGGGGGGAAGCTGGCCGGCGTGGGCGCCCGCTCGTACAGCGTTTAGCCGCCTCTTCAAACCGGAACGTCGCCGTGGGCCATCGGGTCGGAACTCTGCTGGAGCTGATCCAGGAACGCGGCGGCGGCCGCAGAGCGTTGCGCCGGAGGGGGAGCGAGGATGGCGAGGCGCCACCACAATCCCTCGGGAGGGTTGATCCGTAGCGCGGCAAGCTCGGGATCCTCCCCCGAGAGGACGCTCGCCGCGACAAAGCCGATCCCGAGTCCCGCCCGGGCGGCTTCGATGAGACCCTGCGCGCTGGGTAGCTCGGTATGGCCCGGAGGCTCGATCCGCAGCGTGCCGAAGGCTCTCTCGACCGCCCGGCGGACCCCGGAGTCGGCTTCCCGCCAGAGGACCTTTTCCCCTTGTAGGTGACGGAGCGCCACGCCTGCGGGAAAGTCGCGCGCAAGCCGGCTCTTCCGCTGGACCACGAGCAGAATCTCTTCCCGGATCCAAGGCGTGCGGACGTAATCCGGCGGAGCGCTCCCCTCCAGTGGTTCCTCGACAAAGACCAGGTCGAAATCCTCCGCGCGCCCCACAATCTCCCGGGAGGATCCGGTCTCCATCTCGACCCGGATGCCCGGGTACCGATCCTGAAAAGCGACCAAGGGGCAGGGGAGGTAGTAGCTCCCGATCGTGACGGTCAGGGCGATCCGGAGCCGGCCTTCGATCCGCCTCTGCAACCGCCGGGCGAATTCGCGGGCCGCCGCGACCCCTTCGGATACCCGGAGGGCGTGCTTGCGGAGCTCCTCCCCGGCGGGAGTGAGATGAAGATGGCCCTGCTCGAAACGGCAGAGGGGGTCGCCGACGGCCTCCCGCAGTCTCCGCAACTGAGCCGACACGGCTGCTTGGACGACGTGAAGGCGGCGGGCGGCCAGGCTTACGCTGCCAAGCTCGGTGATCAGCGCAAAAGCCAACAGGTGGCTCGGTTGGAGATCGGGAAGGTCGGAGGCTTCTCCATCGGCGATCTTGCTCGTGCCGCGTCCGTCCCGGCTGTGAGAATCGGGGGTGATGTCCACTAAAGACTACATCTTATCCGTCACCTCTTTACCGAGGCAATCGAAAGCCGTGGTCATCCCGGGCAAGCCGCTTGCAAGAAAGGCAGGCCAGCTTCCTGGGGATATCCGATCCCCTCCATCGGAAAAATGCATTGTGCTCGTTCGCTTGAATGATATAGGATAGCAATTACAACACACGCCTGCGCACCGAAGGGAGGGAGAACCGATGACGACTGAATCGAACTGTCCTTTCCACCAGACCGCCGCCACGGGCGGCATCCAGACCAACCAGGACTGGTGGCCCAAGCGGCTCGATCTAAAGATCCTGCGCCAGAACTCCCTCTTGTCGAACCCGATGGGTGCGGACTTCGATTATGCGAACGAGTTCCGGAGCCTCGACTTGGATGCGGTGAAGCAGGATCTGCGCGCGCTGATGATCGACTCGCAGGACTGGTGGCCTGCGGACTTCGGCCATTACGGGCCGCTCTTCATTCGCATGGCTTGGCACAGCGCCGGCACCTACCGCGTGGGCGATGGCCGCGGCGGTGCGGGGTCCGGGCAACAGCGCTTTGCCCCGCTCAACAGCTGGCCGGACAACGTGCTGCTGGACAAGGCGCGCCGGCTCCTCTGGGCGGTCAAGCGGAAGTATGGCTGCAAGATCTCGTGGGCCGACCTGATCATCCTGGCGGGCAATGTGGCACTCGAGTCGATGGGCCTCAAGACCTTCGGATTTGGCGGAGGGCGTGAGGATGCTTGGGAGCCCGATGAGTCGGTCTACTGGGGCTCGGAAGCCAAATGGCTCGAAGACAAGCGCTACTCCGGTAACCGCGACCTCGAGAACCCTCTGGCCGCGGTGCAGATGGGTCTGATCTACGTGAATCCGGAAGGCCCCAATGGCAAGCCGGACCCCGTGGCGGCAGCGGTCGACATCCGTGAGACCTTCGCGCGGATGGCGATGAACGACGAGGAGACGGTGGCTCTGATCGCCGGCGGCCACACCTTCGGCAAGACGCACGGTGCCGGCCCCGCCTCTTTCGTGGGTCCAGAGCCGGAGGCGGCGGATATTACCGAGCAAGGTCTGGGCTGGCGAAGCCGCTTCCGCAGCGGTAAGGGCACCGATGCGATCGGCAGCGGTCTGGAGGTCATCTGGAGCAGGACCCCGACCCGGTGGAGTAATGATTTCTTCCACTTTCTCTTCGAGTACGAGTGGGAGCTGGGCAAGAGCCCGGCAGGCGCCTGGCAGTGGATCGCCAAGGATGCGCCGGAGGTCATTCCCGACCCATTCGACTCCGGAAAGAGACGCCGTCCGACCATGCTGACTACCGATCTCTCGCTCCGGTTCGACCCGGCGTACGAGAAGGTCTCGCGCTTCTACTACGAGCATCCGGATGCCTTCGCCGATGCGTTCGCCCGAGCCTGGTTCAAGCTGACCCACCGGGACATGGGCCCCCGGGCTCGCTACCTCGGCCCCGAAGTTCCGAAGGAAGACCTTCTTTGGCAGGACCCGATCCCCGCCATCGATCACCGGCTGGTGGACGCGGAGGATGTTGCGGCGCTCAAGGTCAAGATCCTGGCGTCGGGGCTGACGGTGCGGGAGCTGGTCGCGACGGCCTGGGCGTCGGCTTCGACCTTTCGCGGCTCCGACAAGCGGGGTGGGGCCAACGGTGCGCGTATCCGCCTGAGTCCGCAGAAAGATTGGGAGGCCAACGAACCGGCGCAGCTCACCAAGGTGCTCGTCGTGCTCGAAAGGCTCCGGAAGGAATTCGACGCGCAGGCCGCCGGAGGCAAGAAGGTGTCGCTTGCCGACTTGATCGTGCTCGGCGGCTGCGCCGGTGTGGAGCAGGCGGCGAGAAATGCGGGGCACGCGGTTACCGTGCCGTTTGCCCCCGGCCGCATGGACGCCTTGGCGGAGCAGACCGATGTCGAATCCTTCGCGGTGCTTGAGCCGAAGGCCGACGGCTTCCGCAATTTCCGGAAGGAGAAGTTCGAGGTGCCCAGCGAGGCGTTACTGGTCGATCGGGCGCAGCTGCTTACGCTCACCGCGCCGGAAATGACCGTGCTCGTCGGCGGCATGCGCGTGATGGAGACCAACGTTGGTCGGACCCGACACGGGGTCTTCACCCATCAACCAGGGGCACTGTCGAACGACTTTTTCGTAAACCTGCTCGACATGAGGACCGAGTGGAAGGCGGTGGACGGCGACGACAATCTCTTCGAAGGACGCGACCGGAAGACGGGCGCGATGAGGTGGACGGCCACCCGGGTCGATCTGATCTTCGGTTCCCAGTCCGAACTGCGCGCGCTGGCCGAAGTCTATGGCAGTGCCGATGGGCAGGGGAAGTTCGTCAACGACTTTATCGCTGCCTGGAGCAAGGTGATGAACCTCGACCGGTTCGATCTGTCGCGCTCTTGAACGAACCCTTGGAAGTTTGGGTCTGATCCGCCTCTTGAGCTCAGGATCCGGTTTTAGCCTTCTCCGCAGCCGCCTTCGCCTTACCGATCTGAACGGTGTTCGCCTGGAGCTTCTCGCCCGCTTTGCGGGCATGGATCACGACGCGCTCCCCGGGAACGAGATCGGCAACCGTGGCGGGCTCCTTCGTCTTCCCCTTGGAAATCTGCGAACGGTCGGTCAGCTCGACGGGAACCGACTTGCCGTCCCGCGACTTGACCGTGAGCACGTTCCCTTCCACGGAAGCAATCTCCCCGATGACATGGATCTCGTTGCCGTGCGCGAAGGTCGAAACCAAGCCGAAACCGAAGAGCAAGCAGGAAAGCAGAACTCCAACCGCGCCACGCATCGTATATCCTCCCGTTTTCCAATCCTTTCGCCGTCCAGTGTTCTTCCCGCCGTTGCGGAAAGCGGACGCCAGTCCGGAGTCTACCGGCTCCCCGATCTCCGTTCAAGGAGAGCTTTTCTCTTCCCCTTCCAGGAAGTTCTCCTCCTCCTGCTCCTCCGCGCGCTCCTTCGGGCCCTTCGGGTTGAGCTTCTCCATCTCGGCCTCCTCCTCGCGCGTGAGCTTCGGCAGGTGGCGGAGGAAGAGGACGAGCTTCCAGCTCTCCGCGTCGTGGCCCTCTTCTCCCCAAGCGGGCATTCCGGTCAGCCGGATCCCGTTGTGGATGATGTAGTAGAGCTCTCCGTCGGTGAGGCGCTGGGT
Source organism: Methylacidimicrobium tartarophylax (assembly GCF_902143375.2). GTDB lineage: Bacteria > Verrucomicrobiota > Verrucomicrobiia > Methylacidiphilales > Methylacidiphilaceae > Methylacidimicrobium > Methylacidimicrobium tartarophylax. Next base: position 26,262 of record NZ_CABFVA020000079.1, read on the forward strand.
CCCCCGCTTCCGCATGTCCGGAACGCGCGGATAGAGGTTCTTGCCCATCTCCGTCTGGCCGCTTCCGTTGTTCGCGTGGCACTGGGCGCAATGGTCGGCATAATGCTCCCTCCCCTGCTTCAGCCAATCCGGGGTTGGCGGAAAGGGATTCTCCTGCAGGCGCGCTTCTTCGGGGATCGAGAGGTGACGGAACTGTTTCGCCACGAATGCCTCCCAGGCGGGTGGAGCTTCGCGCGCGGTGAATCCCTGGCGGATCGCGAGAACAGCCCCCAGGATGGTGAGTGCTCCGACAAGGGCGAGTCCGCCGATCAGAAGAAAACCGAGGCTCCGCAACATTGGAGAGAGAATAAGGAGGAGATCCGTGCGAGGTCGAGGCAAGAACTCTCCCTTCCCGTATCGATCTGTCGAGCGCGCAAGCTCTTCCGGTGGCCGAGACCGCTCAGGGAGCGCCGGAAGGGACCGGGCGCACCGGGGGCATCCGGTTCGCGTCGATGATTCGGCGGATCTCCTCGGCGGCGCCGCGCAACTCGACCTCTTCGTCGTAGACCGAAGTCTGGTAGTCGGCGCGGAAGGCGCCCGGCGGAATCTCGGTGAGGGGCTCGAGGACCGGTCGGCCGCGCCGCCAGGTATCGATTCGGGTCACGCAGGAGAGTCCCGGCCGGAGCGGATGTTCCCGGAGCTCTTTGGGGTCAATCCGGATGCGGACGGGGACGCGCTCGACGATGTGGATATAGTTGCCCGTGGCGTTTTCCGGGGGGAGAAGCCCGAGGTTGTTGCCCGCGCTGGGGAGGATCCCTTCGATGACGCCATGGTAGAGGATCTTGCGAGGGTAGAGATCGACGGTGACGCGCACCGGCTGTCCCGGCCGCACATGGGTGAGTTCGACTTCTCGGTAGTTCGCTTCGATCCAGAGATAATCCAAGGGAATGATCAGGAGCAGGGTTTTTTCCGGGAAGACCTCGTCCCCGGGCTGCACGGCCCGCTTGGCGACGTAGCCCGAGACCGGTGCGACCACATTGCGGCGGACATGGTCGAGGTAGGCGCTGCGGTAGAGCGCGGCCGCCCGGAGGACCTCAGGATTGGTGGAGACGGTCGTGCCTCGGATGCGGGCCTCGATGCTGGCGAACTGGTCCTCGAGATCGCGAAGGACGGCTTCGGCCTCCCGAAGCTGCCATTCGGTATCCTCCACGAGCTGGAAGGAGACGGCGCCCTCGCGGACTACGCTCCGATAGCGGGAAAGGTCGGAGCCGATCCGGGAGAGGACCGCCTGCTGGGCCGAGACCCGGCTGCGGAGGGTCGCTGCCTGGCGAAAGAGGGTTTCGACCCGGCGCACCGCATCGGCCAACTCCGCCTCGGCGCGCTGGAGAGCGACCTTGGTCTTGACTCCGTCGAGTCGGACCACGAGCTCTCCCTTCCGGACATACCGGGTCGAGTCGGTGCGGACCTCGGTGACGGTCCCCGCCACCTGGGCTTTGAGGGGGACCAGGTTGCCGCTCACGTAGGCATCGTTGGTGGCCACCCAGAAGCGTCCCCAAAAGAGCCAGTAGAGGAGGAGCCCCAAGGCCAGAACCGCGAAGCCGCCCGTGAGAAGGCGCAACCGGCGGGACCGAACTTCCTCCAGGGTGAGGAGCCTGCTCCTGGGCTCCCTCTCCCGAGGGGGTACGATTCGTCTCCAGAGCAGCGCGAGTCGTTCGAGCAGGGGAGGATCGGGCATGGGTCGGAGCCGCGCGGTTACGGGGTGGCTGGGGACTGGTAGCCGCCTCCGAGGGATTCGTACAGGGCGACGACCGATTCGAGGTGGGAAGCCGTCAGGCTGGAGAGGCGCAGCGACTGTTCCCGGGACGCCAAGGAGGCTTCGATCTGATCGATCCGGGTCACGAGGCCGGCCTTGTACCGGGAGTCGGTCAGCCGGGCGAAACGGTCGGCGGCGGAGAGCGCCGCATCCTGGGTCGCGAGGTTTTCCGCACTCTCCTTCCAATGGGCGAGCGCGTCGGCCACGGAGCGGGCGGCCCCAAGCACCGCGTCGTTGTACCGCTCCACCGCGACATTATACTCCTCTTGCTCGGCGACCAGCCGTGCCGTGAGCTGGCCGCGCTCGAAGATCGGGAGCGTGATCGCCGGGCCGACCATATACATGAAGGCCTGGGCGGGGGTGAGCAGGATCGTGGCCATGTTCAGGGTTTGGAAGCCGGCGAAGCCGACGAGGTTGATGTTCGGGTAGAAGGCCGTCTTGGCGACGCGGACGCGCTGGGCGGCCGACTCTACGCGCCAGAGGGTGATGGCAACATCCGGGCGGTGGCTCAAGAGCTCCAGCGGGACCGAGGCCGGCAAGGGGAAGCGCTTCGGGAAGGAGGCGGGGGTGATCGGGATGGTCCGCCCCCAGTCCGGCCCTTTCCCTGCGAGCGCAGCGATCTCGTCTCGCAGCAGCGCAACCTCCCGTTCGAGGGTCTTCTCTCGCTGCCGGGCGGCAGCAAGCCGCTGCTCCAAGGAGTAGACCGGGAGCAGGGTGTCGATTCCCGCCTTGCGGTGGCGGGAGCGGGCCAGCGCGAGGTCCTGCTCGAGCTCGGAGACCATCTGCCGGACAATTTCCTCTTCCTCGGCTCGGGAGACGAGCTCGATGTAGCGGCGGGCCAGCGTCGTCGAAAGCGTGAGCTGGGAGAGGGCGAACTCGGCCATCGCGGCTTGCGCCTCTCCGACCGCGGCACGGATGCGGGATCGGTCTTCTCCCCAGAGATCCACATGGTAGGTGAAGAAGGCTGGAGCATAGTCGGCGAAAGCGAAGGAACGGCCGCCGAAGGGGCCGAAGAAGCTCGATCCGGGCACCTGCCAGAGGCCGAGGGTGTCGGGGAGCAGCCAAGGACGCCCTTCAAGGGAGGGCAGAAGCCGACCCCGCTCGTGCGCGGCGATCGCCCAGGAGAAGCGGATCCGATCGGCGGCCGCCCGAAGCCCTGGGTTTCCGGAGAGCGCTTCGCCGATCAGCCGATCGAGATCGGGGCTATGCAGTTGCTTCCACCAAATGGGCCGTGTCCATTCCGGGGTGGCACGGAGCGGTTTGACGGCTGCCAGGGTCTTTGCCATCGGGGGGAGCGGCATCTTTTGTGCGATCGGCGTGTCCTTGGGAAGGGTCGCGCATCCGCAGAGGCCGAGGGCGCCGGAAACGAGGGGAGCGACTCGGAGGAAAGGGAGGAATCGCCTCATGGAACTGTATTTCGAAGTAGCCAGCGTCGGCCCGAGCGGAGGAGTGGAGGCAGGGCGACGCCTACGGCGAGCAGCAGGAAGCCCCATGCGGCAAGGCGATAGGCGTCGTCCAGGCTTAGGATGTTGACATGGAGGAGGAGCCGGCGGGTGAGCCACTCCAGCGCTTGCTGGCCCTGCAGGCCCGACTCTGCGAGCTGCCGTCCGATCTCCTCGGGCTGCGTTCCAAAAGAAGGGAAGGTTTCGGTGAGACGGGCCTGGTCGAAGGCGCTCCGCCGGTAGAGGACCGAGCCGAAGCCAACGATTCCAAGGCCGCAGGCGAGCGTTCGGAAGGCGGCGCTCAGCTCGAGCGCGTAGAGCTGCTTGCGCGGAGAAAGACCGGAAACCAGCAGCCCGCCCATCGGCCGCAGAAGAGTTCCCAGGCAGAGGCCTTCGAGGAGTTGGGTTCCGAGCATCGGGAAGAACCAGGAACGCCGCTGGAAGAAGTCGTAGGAGCTGCTCAGCCAGCAATAGAGCGAAAAAAGGAGGAGGGTCATGGAGGCGAAGAACCGCGGCGGCTGGGCCTTCGGCGGCAGCTGGCTGAGAAATCCGGCTGCCGGCTTGGAGAGGAGGAAGAGCGGGAGGAAGATTTCGGCCGCGAGCAGGGAAGTGAAGCCGCCGAAGCCGGGAAGCTGAAGGCGGACGAGGAGGGTCGTCCAGAGGCCGAAAAAAAGGAAGAAGGCGGCGGTCAAAGACAGGATGCCGAGGGAGAAACCGGGTCGCAGAAAGAGGCGAAGGTCGACGAGCGGATGCCTCTCCCCCAGTTCCCAGACTACGAAGTAGGCGAGAGCGACGAGGCCGCCGATGAGAAGGCCGAAGACGAGGGGCGAGTGGTACCAGTCGTAGTCGTCGCCCATGTTGAGAGCGGACTGGAGGGAGAGAATGCTCCCCGAGAGGAGGAAGGAGCCCACCCAATCCCATGAGGGTCTCCGGCGCATCGGAACTCTCGGGCCCAGGAGAGCGCAGAGTTCGCCGAGAAAGAGAAGGAGCGGCCCGTTCACCAGGAACCAGCTCCTCCAGCCCCACTGGGCTTCCATCCAGGCGCCGATCAGCGGGCTCAGCGAGTAAGGGGCGAGCCCGGCCATGCTCCAGAAGGACGCCAGGAGGGGCCTGCGTTCGACGGGATGACTCTCCAGGATGAGGGTCTGTCCTAACGGGACGCCGACGCCCGAGCCGAGACCTTGCAGGATCCGGCCGCCAAGAAAGGGCGGGAAGGAGGAAGCGGCAGCGCAGAGGAGACTTCCTCCCGCGACCGTCCAGGTCGCCCAGCGAAAGGCCCGAAGGGCACCGAACCGCTCCGAGAGCGACGGGCCGAGGACGAGGCCGAGGGCTTGGGCGGCGAAAAAGTCAGCCATGGTCCACGGGCCATGGCTCGGGCTGACCCCGAAGGCGCCCATCGCATGGGGATTGACCGCGTTGTAGGCTCCCGCATTGAAGAGCGCGAGGAAGTAGGCTGCAATCGCGGCGATCGAAAGAAGAAAGCGGCTCTTTCGCGAAAGTTCCTCTCCATTCATGGACGCGGCTGGCTCGGCATCGTTTCCCAAGGCAACGAGCCTTCAGCAAATGGAATGCCAACCCGCGTTTTCTCTAGGGGAGGTTGAAGGATTTGGTGGAAAAGTATCTAAGAATCGTGGATTTCACCAAAAATGGTTATTTAGAAGAGCTATGAGGAGAAAGTAGTCCGAATTTCTTCATTCGAAATCGTAACGTATTCGGATGAAGGCCGAGGCGCATGGCCGCTCCTTGGGGACCGGAGATGCGCCAACGGCACTGCTTGAGCGCTTCGAGAATCTGCCCTTGTTCGATCTCTTCGAGACGGTCCGGCAGCGGAGCAAGCAGCGTGGAAGTCGGGGGAAGGGCGACCGGAAGGAAGTCGATCTCCACCAGGGGACCTCGGGAAAGGATGACGGCTCGTTCGATCACGTTCTGCAGCTCCCGGACATTCCCGGGCCAGGCATAGGCCCGGAGCCGTTCCATCGTTTCGGAGGAAAAGGCGAGCGCCGGCTTGCCCATCTTGGCGGCAAAGCGGCGGAGAAAGGAAGCGGCCAGCAGCGGAATGTCGCGAGGTCGTTCCCTGAGTGCGGGAATCCGGACCGGGAAGACGTGGATCCGGTAGAAGAGGTCCGAGCGGAAGCGGCCCGCTCGGACCTCCTGTTCCAGGCAGCGGTTGGTCGCGGCGACGAGGCGGACGTCGGCCCGCAGCGTCCGGCTGCCGCCGACGCGCTCAAACTCTCCTCCTTGGAGCACGCGGAGCAGCTTGGCCTGGGTTGAGAGAGGAAGCTCTCCGATCTCGTCAAGGAAGAGGGTGCCCTGGTCGGCCAGCTCAAACCTTCCTTTGCGCTCTTGGATCGCTCCCGTGAAGGCCCCTTTCTCGTGACCGAAGAGCTCGCTCTCGACCAGTTCCGGGGGGAGCGCCGCACAGTTGACACTCACCAGGATCGAGTCGTTCCGGCGACTCTTCTGGTGAATCGCGCGCGCCAGGAGCTCCTTGCCGGTTCCCGTCTCTCCTTGGAGGAGGACGGTCGTGTCGGTGAGAGCGACCTGTTCGACCTCCCGGAGGAGTTCCCGGACACTGGAGGAGTCGGTGAGGAATTCGCCGAAATCCTGTTCCTGGCGGAGCCGCTCGTCGAGGTAGTCCTTCTCCAGGCGCAGCCGGAGGATCGCGCGCTGGGCCTGGCGGAGGGCGCCCACGTCCCGGATACTCAAGGTGAAGAGGGGATCCTCGCCGACACGGCTTGCCGTGAGAGTGGCTTCGAGGGGAAACTCCTCCCCCGATTCCCGGAGGCCGTTCAACCCCTCAGGGATCCAGACCGCATCCGCATCGGGTTCGGGCCGGCAGAGAGAGAGGAATCGGGCGAAGAGCCGGCGGCTTCGGGGGGAGAGGAAGGAATCGGCCCGCCGTCCGAGCGCATCGGCTCGAGCCACCCCGAAGAGGCGTTCAGCCGCTCGGTTGAAAAGCTCGAGTCGAAGATCCCTCCGGAAGGAGAAGAGGGCGTCCATCGAGGAGCCGAGAACGGCGGTCAGGCGCGCCTCGCTCTCCGCTAGCCTTTCCTCGGAGAAGCGCGGCACGGTCCGGTCCCGGTGGGTCTGAACGGCGGCCAGGATCACTCCTGAGGGATCGGAAAGGAGGGTGGCCTGAGTCGCCAGATAGCGGCGCTCGCCGGAAGGAAACGAGCACCAGTGGTCGATCCGAATGTTGTCGGCGGAAAAGCGAGTCAGAATGCCGGCCGGATAGAACTCCGGAATGCGCTCGAGCTCGCGGTCGAGGAGGAGGTCGGCCAGCGTGGGAAGCCGCTCGGAAGAGAAGGCTTCGCGGTGGCGGTTCGTCTGCGTGACTTCCTCGGCTCCGAGTCCGGTCATCTGGGCGCACGCCCGATTCCAGAAAAGGACCCGATGGCGGGGATCCAGGATAAAGAGCGCTTCGGGAAGCTGATCGAGAAGGAGATCGGTCCGCGGGAGGGTTGGGATGCCGAGAGAGGGAGGGGGATCGGAGGTGGTCATGCCGATGGCGGCCAGCATAAAGAGGATAGCAGGGGAGAGAGAAGAGGGTCAAATCTGGGAGCGTCCTCTGCCTTGGCAAAGGACGCGGTTTTTTCTTGCTTCTTCCGGCGGGAGAAAGCTTGAAGAGCAGGGAGGAGAACCGTCTGCGCCGGTTCGGCTGCGGGCTGACCGATCGGCCGAATGGAATCGCGGTCCGTCGATGGGCAGGAGGCCCGGACGGTGGAAGCTCGGAAGAGCGCTTCCCGCTCCTTTTCATTTTTCCGAAAGAACCGGCGAAGAAGAGGACAAGGATTGGCATGGGTGGTATAAGGCCGGTGTGCCGGCTTCTCGGAAGCATTCATGAATACGGATGTGACACCTGAGCTCAGCGGCCCGCTCCCGCCATCCGCCTTCCTGCGTCTTTGCGTGCGGGAGCCTTACCGGATCCTCTTTCCGCTGGGCACGGTTTTTGGTTTTTTGGGGGTCGCGGTCTGGCCGCTCGCCGCACTGGGATGGGCTCCTTCTCCGCCGGCCCAGAGCCATCCCCGGCTCATGATCGAAGGTTTTGTCGGTTCCTTTCTGATCGGTTTCCTCGGGACCTCCCTGCCGCGCCTCCTCGAGATCAAGCCGTTGAGCGGAAACCTGCTGCTGCTCGTGTCCGTCTCCCTCTTGACGGGAAGCGTCCTCCAACTCCTGGGCGGACAGTGGGCGGGTGACCTTCTCTTCGCCTTTTCGCTCCTTCTGCCCCTGACCTTTTTCGCCCTGCGTTTTCGAGCCTGGAAGGCGAGCGCGCCTCCGAGTTTTATTCTGGTGGTCTTGGGAGTGTTGGGAGCGGTGGCGGGTGCCTTCCTGCAGGCTGAGAAGACCGCCGGGATGCGGATGAGTCCTCTCGTCCAGCAGTTCAGCGCGCTTCTGCTCTTCCAAGGGCTGCCTCTTCTTCCCCTTCTCGGGTTGAGCGCTTTCTTCCTGCCGCGGCTCTACCGCGGGGAGAGCGAAAAAGCGCAGCCGACGGCAGATCACTCCTCGGGAGAACGGATCCGTTCCGCTCTGCTCGCCACGGCAGCGGGGCTGCTGATCCTCACCAGCTTCCTTCTCGAAGCAGGAGGCAGCCGGCTGCTGGGAGGGCTTCTGCGGGCGGCCACCGCCTTCGGCTATCTCGCGCTGACCTTGCCCCTCTCTCCGGAGCTCTTGGGCCGGGGAACCGTCGCGGCCGCTTCCCGGCTGGCGCTCGGCTTGTCGCTCCTGGGGCTGCTCCTCGCCTCCTTTCTCTCCCCAGCCGGTTCTCTCCATCTCTTCTTCCTGGGGGGAGTCGGGTTGATGATCCTGGCTGTAGGCGCTCGCGTCGTCTACGGGCTAAGCGGGAGGAGCTTCCTGCTTCAGTTCCGCTTCATCCCGTTTGAGTTTGCCATTGGCGGGCTGATGGCGGCGTTGCTGACAAGAATCGCGGCCGATCAGATCCCTTCCTGGCGATCTCCGCTTCTTTCGGTCTCGGCACTGTTCTGGATGGCAGCCCTGGCCCTCTGGACGTTCGCCGTGCTCCCCTTCGTCCTTTGTCCGGATGCCGAACCGGAGGGCGAGAGCGAGGGAAATCCGGAAGCATAGAGAGGAGGTGGTCGAAATGGGGCGCGTGGGACGGTGGTTTGCGGCGGCGATTCTCGGTTCGGTTTTCGCGGGCTTTCCCACCGACGTTCCGGCGGGAAGCGTACGCTGGGAGACCGAGAAGGAGCCCTTTCCGGGTCCCGCCTTTACCTTGAGTGCGCCCGCGCCGGCTTTTGAAAAGCATCAGGGGGTCTCCTTCTACGCTGCTGCACCTTCCTTCCAGTGGAAGGTTCTCGGGAAGCTCTACTATCGGGGAGCGACCGAGGTCTGGGCATCTCCCCTGGGACGGGGACGGCTCTGTGCGGTGGCCAAGGAGCATAGGTGTGACACCCTGGTACTCATCAACCGAAACCTTACCTATCTGGGAACTCCCGATAATCCCAGGGATATTCCCCTCTCTTCCGGGATGCGCGGCTGGCGTCCGATGGAGGAGTTCGGTCCCGCGAAGCCCCGTTACCGGGTCGACGCCTTTTTCCTGGCCGGGAGGCGGCAGCGCTAGGCGCGATCGGCGCTTGAGCGCGGGTCAGGGGTTGGGCTTGGTCGCTGGGCCCAGGAAGAGATAGGTGGCCCGGTAGGGAACACGGACGGTTTCGCCCGCGCTTGCGGGCGGTCTTGCGGGAGCGGCCCCGCCCGCAGTGGCGACCCGAAGAACATGCGTAACGCCCGAGAGCACTCCGGGCGAGCCGGTGCTGTGCACCGCGATCAGCAGCCAAGGGACGTCGGTCGGGCCGCGACCAGGGCACTGGGCCAAAGGAGGGAGCAATCCCACGATCCGGCTTCCGTCCTCCGCTTCCCAACAGGGACCTCGGAAATGGCGGCCGACCGTGGCTCCCGCGGAATCCTGGAGGGTTGCGTCCGGTTCAAGAAAGACCCACTTGAACGAAGCTTGGGACTGTACCGACGCCTGAGCCTTGTAAACCTGGAACCCCGACGCATGGGCCGTCCAAACGAGCCGGGAGTCGGAAGGGAGGTCAAGGCTCGGCTCCCGCGAAGGAGTCTCTGCCAAGAGCGGTAGAGCGAACAGGAAGGAGAAAAGGCAACCGGCGAGAAGCCGGCACTGCCTCCGGCACAAAGAAATCCCCACTCTCGCTCCTCTTCTCACCAAGAAAAGAGAATCCGAAGAGGCGCCGAGCTGTCAAGCTCTTCGAGAGCGAGTCCTTCCCGTGGGACGTCCTCAACGATTCTCCTTGAATCCGGTTCTGGCGACAATAGCCTTGGGTAATGAACCAGGGCCTTCCTAATCCGCCGTGGCAGGAGCGCGTGGCCTCCCTGACCCCCGAAACGGTCGCAAGCAAGGCGGAGGAATTCTTTGGAAAAGGAGGCTTTCACTGCGCCGAATCGATGCTGCTGGCCTTCAGCGAGGCGCTCGGCGTTCCCGTGGATCTCCGCTACGTGAGGGGTTTCGGCGGAGGGCTCGGTCAGACCCGGTGCCTTTGCGGCGCCGTCAACGGCGCATCGGTCTTCCTCGGCCTTCTCCTCTCCGAGAGCCGGGGAGGACACCAACTCCGCGGGGGTGGACGCGATCACGGGCATCACTCGGAAGTAGACCGAGCGATCCAAAAGCTGGAAGCTCTTTTCAAAGAACGCTACAAGGCCAATTGCTGTAAGTGGCTTACTCGGAAGATCGAGTGGGGTACTCCTTCTCATCTGGAGCACTGCGTCTCCCTCACCGGGGAAACGGCGAAGATGCTGCTCCAGGTTCTTCAGGAGGAGGTGAAAGCGGATCCGGCTTCGACCGCGCATTCCGCTCTTCGAGAGGCATAGCGTTCGCGCATCCATGGAAACTCCTGAAGGAGAAGCTTTAGATTCGCCGCGACGGTTGCAACTTTTTCTTCGTAAGAGAAACGTTTGTGCTAAGCTTTCTAATAAGTGCTTCTTTTCCAAACGGAAGGAAGCGACGAAACCATGAAACAGAAGGAGAAACGATGAAGAAGTTAACTCTCCTCTTGGCGTCGATTGCACTCCTGGGGATCGGATCGGCCGTCCAGCCTCTCCAGGCCCAAGAGCACCAGGGAGCCTCGATGCAGCTCCATCACATGCATCTGGTCATCAATCATGCGGTGCAGATGGCGGCCGAGGGTTGCAACCTGGCGATGCTCGGCGAGATGAATATGGCTCCTGGCATCGATGAGCAGGCCGTCGAGCACGGGAAAGGCATGATTCGAGAAGGGAAGGCGCTCGTAAAGAGCGTGCTGCAGAGTAAGGTGATGACAGAGCTGCACGAAAAGGGAGCGGGGGAAAGTAAGGAGATGACCTATACGCACAAATTAGCGACGGAGGCGCTCGCCTATATCGATCGGCTCGAAGAAATGCACGCGGCGAAGTAATCTCGATCGGCAAGGAAAACCGAACAAGGGGTTTGAGCGGCTGCCCACGTTCTCGGTGAGCGCCCGAGCCCCTTTCTTTTTGCCACTCCCTGCTTGCCGCCTTTAGTGCTCAACCGGCTTTGTCCTTAATGTCGAGAGCTCCTGCTCGGCCGAACGCAAATTGTCCTGATCGAGCGCGTCCATCTGATGGCGGCAGTAGAGCATGCAACGGAGCACGACCACTTGGCGCATCAGGCTCCGTGTCAAGGCGAGCTTTTTCTGCCAAGTACGAAATTCGGGTGCCGAGGCGGCGGTCGGGGAGAGCGCGGATCCGGCCATCGGGAAGTGTGCCTGCCCGGGCAGGACTTGGTAGAGGATGATCGTCGGCGGATGAAAGAGGGGGTGGAAGTGCTTTCCGTCATCGACGAGGTGAACCTCCCACTGTGCCGCGGCTCTCGACTGTTCCGGCTCCGGGACGATCTTCAGCCCTTCGATCTTCTCCCCAGGATAGAGATCTTTGCCGATCAGAGCCCGTATCCCGGCTTCTGCGGAAACCCCGCCCAGCGCGGGAGCGGAGCAGGAAGAGGCGGATGCCGCCGGGGACGGACCAGGCACGGGCTCGGCCCCCGAAGCAAATACGGCTAGCAGGGTGACGAGCAGAAGCCCGATTGCCGTTCCCAGCGGGACTCTCGCTTTGCGAATCGCGAGCATGCCGGCCATCTTGCCTTCTCCTTCCTAGGCCACACCGCCGTCGCGCCTAAGATAGAAGATACCCCACTTTCCTGGGCAAGCAATGCCCGTGCCTTCCCACGCGATCAGGCATGTCGGCTTAGGGCCTTAATTGTTGGGGTTCGCATGATTACCTCCTAGAAAATCGCCGTCCGTTGCTGATCGGGCGTGCGGTGCTTCGGGAGGT
>NZ_CABFVA020000080.1 GCF_902143375.2 Methylacidimicrobium tartarophylax
AGCTCCGGGGGAAAACCTGCGTCCCGCCTTGCATCCAGGCCCATCCGCCGCGCCTCGGGTACGAACTTTGTGAGACATGCAGGCTAAGCGGTCGTCGGCAGTGCCCACGAGGCCAGCCGGGTGTAGCGGCTGCCTTCGGGCAGGGCCTCCGAGGAGACGAGCGCCATCTCTGGAACCAGCCAGTCGATCGGCTGCGCAAGGCATCGTAGCACAACCGGGTGCTTGCGTCTTGTGTCGGGAGGGCAGGGCGGAATCACGTGTCGAGCCAGAGTAATGTGCGGAGAGAATCGCCTCCACTCTCCGCTGGAGAGATCGAGGGCGACGCACCCTTCTTGCAGAGACCGGACAAGCTGGACCAGGGAGGGGGAGGGGGCGTTCGGGGCGAGCCAGAGGAGTCCCTCTCTTCCGGCAGGCTGGAGGAGCAGGCGATCCAGCCGGAGGGGGATCATGGGCAGCCGCAGGCGCTCTACGAGGGCACAAAGCGAGCCGACCCGCTCCTCTTCCACCGACGGAAGAAAGGCAAGGGTGAGATGGATCTTCTCCGGCACAAGCCAACGGGCGGAAAAGCCGAGCCCAGGGTCGTCCGCGATCTTCCGAAAAAGGAGCTGTTCCTCTCGGGAAGGCCAGAGGGCGAAGAAAAGGCGCAGGCGCATCCTACCTCTGATGTTCCCCGCCCTCGTCCGGCGGCCTCCTCCTCTTTCCGGCAACCGAAGAAAAAAGGAGCTTCCCCAAAGGGGCGCTTCCCCGTAGGCTGAAGCGCCGAAAGCCTACCATGAGTCTTGATTACGTCCCAATCCTATTCCAGATAGTGATCGCGGTGGTCGTCGCCGTCTCGATGCTCGGAGGAGCGATCTTGATCGGCCAGCGAGGACGGCGAACTCCTGCCAAGGACACCGCCTATGAATGCGGCAAGGATCCCATCGGTCCGACCAATCCCCGCTTCTCGGTCAAGTTTTACATGGTGGCGATGCTCTTTATCCTCTTCGACATCGAAACCGTCTTCTTCTTCGCCTGGGCGGTCGTCTATCGCCAGGAGCTGGCGAACGGACCCCAGATCCTGTTTGGCATGCTCTTCTTTTTGGCAGTACTGGGAGTCGGCTTGGTGTACGAGCTGCGCAAAAAGGCGCTCGACTGGACCCGGCACGGATAAGGTCGTTAGCTTCGTCCCGCTTGGAGCGCGGCGACGCCGAGAATGATGCAGGAGATTCCGAAGATCTTCTGCCACTGGATTGCTTCTCCCAGAAGAAGAATTCCGATGATCGCCGCAAGGGCGGTGCCCAGCCCCGCCCACACCGCGTAGGCGACTCCCATTTCGAGGCTCTTCATCGCACGAGCTAGGCAGAGAAAGGCTCCGCCGTAGAAGAGGACCACGAAGGCGGCGGGAATGGCTCGGGTGAAACCCTGCGAGAGTTTCAGGCAGGTCGTGCCCGTCACCTCGAGCAGAATGGCGCCGGCCAGGAGCCACCAACCGGGCGAATGGATAAAAAGCTCCTTTATAAAAACCTCCATTAAGGGCGAACCGCCGGAATGTTTTGGAGATCTTCCGGCAGGCGATCCGCCGGGAAGACCTCGATCGGTAGCCGGAGGAGGGAAAAGAGGGGTACTCCGAAATCCACCGGCTTGGGGCTGCGGTCGACCAGGCAGGCGATGGCGACGATCCGTCCCCCTGCGTTTCGGGCGGCTTGCATAACCTCCCGGACCGCCCCTCCGGTCGTGACGACATCCTCGGCTACGAGGATCGCCTCCCCGGGAGCGATCGTGAATCGTTGCAGAAACAACCGGTCTCCTTCCTTTTCGGTGTAGATGTGCCTCCGGTCGAGGTGGCGAGCGAGCTCCTGGCCGACCGGGATGCCTCCCAAGGCCGTGGAAAGAACGGTCGGGAACGAAAGATCCCGGACTCGTTCGGCGAGGACCCCACAGACCTCCGAGGCCAGCCGGGCGTGCTGCAGGAGGAGCGCACATTGGAGAAATTGCCGGCTGTGAAGCCCCGAGCGAAGGAGGAAGTGTCCTTCCATGAGGGCCCCGGTGACGCGCAGTTGGTCCAGGAGATCCATAACCGCTACCGGTGCGCAATCGCCTCGATCTCGATTCGACTCTCCCGGGGGAGCCGGGAGACCTCGACGACGGTGCGTGCGGGCCTTGGCAGCGGAAAGAAACGCGCATAGACCTCGTTCATCGCGGCAAAATCGTCGAGGTCGGCGAGAAAAACGGAGGTCTTGACGACGTGGGAGAGGGTCAGCCCTTCTGCCGCCAGCACGGCTTCCAGGTTGCGGATGGCTTGCTCGGTTTGCGCTTCAATGCCGGCAGGAAGAGGTGCTCCGTCGGGAGGGAGCGGGAGCTGCCCGGAAACAAAACAGAAGTCCGCGGCCGCGATGCCGGGGGAGTAAGGGCCGATCGGCGCAGGGAGTCCCGAAGGGAGCACGGCTTTCTTGGGTGGCATTCCGGCTATTGAGGCCGAGGACCCTTCCTTTGACAAGCAATTGCTTTACGGCTTGCGCGGTCCGTGACCCGTAGCAAGAGTGAGACCCGAAAGAACGATCGATGATAGGCATCAGTGCGCAGAAAATTGGGCAAGACACTTTGATCTTCTTTGCGACGGTCAACCCCGTGGGAGCCTTAGCCTTCTTTTTCCAGCTCACCACGGGTTTTTCCGACTCCGAGAGAGCAGCAGTAGCCCGACGGGCGGTTCTCTATGCGGCGCTGGTCTTAGTCGGAGCAGTCGTCGTTGGCCAACTGCTCTTGGAGGCGATGCATGTGCGCGTCGCCTCCTTTCAAGTGGCGGGGGGGGCAATCCTCTTTTTGTTCGCTCTCCAGATGATCTTTGGGCGTCACGAAGAGGCAAAGGCGACCAAGGGGCATGACCCGGCGATTTTTCCCTTGGCGATGCCGGTGATTGCGAGCCCGGAGGCCATCCTGGCCGCCGTCCTGCTGACCGACAACGATGTCTATCCCATCCCGGTCCAAGCGGTCGATGTGGGTCTGTTAGTCGGCATCCTGCTGGTCACCTATCTTGTCTTGATCGGGAGTTCCCGCATTTCCCGGCTGCTCGGCGGAGGCGGCATGGCCCTGCTCGTACAAGTTACGGGCCTGATCCTCGCCTCTCTTGCCGTGGAGATCGTGGCGCAGGGGATTGCCGCTCTTTTGGCGGCGAACGGTCCTGCGGCCGTCCACACCGCTTGGTAAACCCTACGTGTAAGCCCGCAATCGATGAGCACGGAGAGTGAGTATGGCTTCACACCTCTCTGGGGATGGGGCGGCTTTTTGGTGGGGGAGGCGCCGGACGAGATTGTTCGCGGTCACCGCGAGGAGTGGGAGCGGCTGCGAACGGCGTATCTGGCTCATGCCGGAAGCGGACCCTCTCCCCCCTCCGGGGGGTTGATGGGCACGGTCTCGTTCGACGGGGACTTTCGCTTTGGAATCTACCGGCGTTGGCAAAAGAGCCACGCCCCGTGGCTGGAGGAGCCTTGGCGGAGGCGTCGAACGAACGTCCATCCTCTCCCCCGCCGTCTGCCTCCCGCCTCGTCCCGGACGGGACGGAAGGAGTTCGTCGCAATGGTCCGGGAGGCGCAGGAGTATATCCGTTCCGGCGACATCTACCTGGTGAACTTGGCCCGCCGTCTCCGCTGGAAGCTTTCTGTGGATCCTTTCCGCCTATGGGAAATGCTGCTTGCGCAGGACCGGCCGGCGGGAAGGGGCTTTCTTAGGACGGAGAGCGGCTGGCTGCTCTCCGCTTCCCCCGAGCTTTTCCTGCGGATTCGGGGAAGACGGATCGAAACGCGTCCCATCAAGGGCACCCTGAGCCGCTCCGGAGAGTCAGGAGCCGATTCGGCGCTGACACTCCAGAGGAATCCGAAGGAGCGAGCGGAGCTGCTGATGGTCACCGACGTCGAGAGAAACGACCTGGGGCAGATCTGCCGTTTTGCAACCGTTCGGGTAGGCCGGTTTGCCGCGGCGACACGGCACGCCCATCTTTGGCATCTCCATTCTTCGATCGAAGGCGTTCTGCGACCGGAAATCGACCCCGTGACTGCCCTCTTTGCCTGCCTGCCCGGAGGATCGATCACCGGAGCGCCCAAACGGAGGGCCGCCGAAATCCTCTCCCTCCTTGAGCCGGAGCCGAGAGGCCTCTATACGGGCGTTTTCGGGTACATCAGCTTTTCCGGAGACGCTGCCTTTACGATGACGATTCGTTCGTTGGAGGTGGCGTCCGAAACGGTTTCCCTTTCGGTTGGAAGCGGAATTACCATTGATTCGAACGCCGAGGCGGAATACGAGGAAACCTGTCTGAAAGCGAAAGCCTTGGAAAAGGCGTTGCGTGCGTATCTGGCGGGCTAGGGAGTGCCGAAATGATCAGACCCAAAAGCGCCTCGGATTCGGTGCCGCGAGTCACGGCCAGAGAGTTTTTCGCGCAGCACGAAACGGCGCTCCAAGGAGAGCTCATTGCCGGACGTTCGGGCTTGGGGCGAACGATCCAAGAGGGCTCGGTGAACCGGCCCGGGCTCCAGCTCGCGGGATATTTGACGGATTTCGCCTGGCAGAGAGTCCAGATCATCGGAACGGGGGAAACCTCGTACTTGAGGAGTCTGCCGGCCGATGAGGCGCGGCGCCGGGTGCGAGCGATCTTTCTACGGAAGATCCCCTGTCTGATCATCTCCCGCGGGTTCGCGCCTCCTGACTTTTTGGTGGAGGAAGCGGAGGAGACCGGAACGCCGCTCTTCCTTTCGAGGCTGCATACGATGCGGCTGATCAACACGGTGACCATCTGCCTGGAGATGGATTTCGCCCCACGCGTCAACGAGCAAGGCAGCATGGTCGACATCCAGGGGATCGGGGTTCTGCTCAAAGGGGCGAGCGGCGTCGGCAAGAGCGAATGCGTTCTCTCCCTGATTGCCCGAGGTTATTCCCTGGTTGCAGACGACATCACGACCATCTTTTGCCTGGAGGGAAGGGAGTTGGTGGCTCGAGCACCCGACATTAGCCGGTTTTACATGGAGGTCCGCGGAATCGGCATCATCGATGTGAGCAGCCTCTTCGGACTGAAGGCCATTCGGATGGAAAAGCGGGTCGATCTGGTCGCCACATTACGGGAATGGGAGCCGGGCGAGGAGATCGAGCGAGTCGGGCTCGCTCAGGGAGTGTATGAAATCTTGAACGTACCCATCCCGCATGTTATTATTCCCATTCGTCCCGGAAGGGACTTGGCAACTCTGGTCGAAGTGGCGGCTCTCGATCAAAAGCTTCGGGCGATGGGGCATAATGCCGCACAAGAATTTAACAGCAAGCTTACGAAGCTCACGAAGAGAAAGCAGTAGCGAGAGCTATGGAAAAGGGAACCACCGGGAACGCGGGGAAACCGGAGGGAGGCGCGGTAGAGGAAGCCGAGGCGGAGGTTGTGATCCGCAACAAGCTTGGTCTCCATGCTCGTCCGGCTGCCATGTTCGTCAAGGTCGCCAACCGCTTTGTTTCGAACATTCAGATTGAAAAACAGGGGGAAGTGGTCAACGGCAAGAGCATCATGGGGGTGATGATCTTGGCCGCAAACCAGGGTTCCCGCCTGAAGGTTTCCGCAAAAGGGCCGGATGCGGCGGCGGCGGTGATAGCGTTGTGCGATCTCGTCCAGAGAAACTTCGATCAGGAAGCCTAGCCTGCATATCTCACAAGCGATCTCCTGCGGCTTGCGAAATGGACCTGCCTGCTTCGTCGCGCCTCGAGTACGAACTTTGTGAGACACGCAGGCTAGTCGACTCCCTCCGATCCTCTTCTTCCTCCCGGCGAGACCCTCGTCGTGCCTTTCGGCCTTGGGGATCCTTCCTCTGCGGGAAACCTGCTTCTCTTCCCCGGAAAGCCCTTTCATGAGCGGTAGGGAAGAAGAATGCTTCGCGGGCACGGCAGCCGCTCCGGGCGTTGGAGTCGGGCCAGGGCTTGTCGTTCGTGGGGATCACGAATTTGTCCGGCGGCGCCCCATCGAGCTTTCCCAGATCCCAGCGGAGCTCGAGAGGCTGGAGATTGCCCTTCTGAAGACCCGGGAGGAGCTCTTGGAAGCCAAGGCGGAACTCGTTCGTTCCTGGTCGCAGGCAAGCGATTCCCTCTTCGAGGCCCATCTCCTGGCCGTCGAGGATCCCACGATCCTTGAGGCGGTGAAAAGACGGCTCGAATTGGAAAAGATCTGCGTCGAGGCCGCCTACCAGGAGGTGATCCGCTCCTTCGTCGAGCAGATGCAGCGCATCGACGATGTCTACTTGCGGGAGAGAGCGCTTGACGTTCGCGATGTCGGCAAGCGGGTGCTTCGCAACCTGAGGGGGGACGAGAACGCGGGCTTCGGACTGGATCAACCCGGCGTAGTCGTCGCGGACAGCCTGCTGCTCTCCGACCTCGTCTCTCTCGATCGGCGGCTTCTGCTGGGACTGGTGACCGAGGAGGGTAGCCAGTCCTGTCATGCAGCGATCCTGGCGCAATCTCTGAACATCCCGGCCGTGGTGGGAGTGCGCGACATCCTGAATCAAATCGAAGAGGGGACCGAGGTCTTGGTCGACGGTTTTGCCGGGGTCGTGATTCTCCGGCCATCCGAGGAGAGAAAAGTCCAGGCCCAAGCCGAGCAAGCCCGCTTCGTTGCCCTGACCCAGGAGGCCCGGGAAAAGCAGGGTCCGGCCGTCACGATCGACGGTCAACAGGTGCGCATCTCGGCGAATGTAGAACTTCCGGAGGATCTGCCCCTCATCCGGGAGAACGGAGCCGACGGGGTTGGGCTTTACCGAACCGAGTTTCTCTTCCTTCGATCCGAGAAGGGGCCTTCCGAAGAGGAGCAGTTTGCGCTCTATCGGGAGGCCGCGGAATGGGCGAAGCCGAATCGGCTCGTCATTCGCACGCTCGACGTAGGCGGAGACAAGCTCCTCCCGTGGCTCTCCGTGAGACCCTTGGAAACAAACCCTTTCCTCGGAATCCGGGGGATCCGTCTTTCGCTGCAAAGACAAGAGCTCTTTCGCACGCAGCTTCGCGCGATTCTTCGTGCGTCGACCCAGGGAAACGTGGCTCTCATGTTTCCGATGGTGACCGACGTGAGCGAATTTCGCCGCGCCCGCGAGCTGTTGGGGCGCGTACGGCAGGAGTTGGAGGCGGAAGGGCATCGGCTGGAGGACGTGCCTTGCGGGATGATGATCGAAACGCCGGCGGCGGCTCTCATGGCGGATCTGCTGGCCGAGGAAGCGGATTTTTTTAGCATCGGAACGAATGACTTGGAGCAGTACACGCTCGCTGTCGATCGGCTCAACGACCGGGTTTCCTCTCTCTATCCGAGCCCGCATCCGGCGGTGCTTCGGCTGATTCAGCGCATTGTCGAGGAGGCCAGGAAGCACGGGCGTCCGGTGGGCGTCTGTGGGGAAATGGCAAGCAATCTTGCCCTGCTGCCTTTTTTTGTTGCGCTCGGCGTGGAAGAGCTGAGTATGGGCTCCGTTCTCATTCCTCGGGTGAAGACGGCCGTCCGGCGCATCCGCGTCGCCGACGCTAGCGAAGGGGTGAATGCCGCACTCTTGCGGAAAGAGGCTCCGGAAGTGCTGGAAGGGTTCAACCGGCTGGCGGAGCACTTTTATCCCGAGTTGCTCGCCCCGTAGAAAGGGAGGACGATGCGTGTATTGATTCTGGCGGCAGGGTATGCAACCCGGCTCTATCCCCTCACTCTCCATCAGCCCAAGCCCCTGCTCCCCGTAGGGGGTCGGCCGATCCTCGAGCATATTCTCGATCGGGTCTCTTCCCTGGAGGAGCCGGCGGATTGCACCGTCGTCACCAACCACCGCTTTGCAGAGGCTTTCGCGGCATGGGGGAAGCAGTACCGCGTCATCCATCCCGAGCTCCCTTTCAAGATCGTCGATGACGGATCGACTTCCGAAACCGATCGCCTTGGCGCCCTCGGCGATCTCGCCTTCGTGATCGAGAAGGAGCGGATTTCCGAAGATCTCCTCGTGATCGCGGGAGACAATCTTTTCGATGCGCCTCTCTCCGATTTCGTCGGCTACGGACGGCGCATCGGCAAGCCCATCGTCGGTGTTTACGACGTCGGCGATCTGGAGGCGATCCGCCGCTACAACAACATCCGGCTGGATGAAGAAGGACGCATTGTCTTTTTCGAGGAGAAGCCGGAACATCCCGAAGGGACTCTCACGGCGATCGCCCTCTACTACTTTCCTTCGGAAACCCTGGTTCACCTGCGTCAATACCTAGCGGAAGGAGAGAGTCGGGATCAGCCCGGACGATTCATCGAATGGCTCTGCCGGCGTCATCCGGTCTTTTCGTGGCGGCTCTCGGGGAGATGGTTCGACATTGGCGATTTCCAGATGCTCGAGACAGCCAATCGCGCTTTTGCGAAGGATTAGCCGACGGAATATGGCCGAGGCTTCGAGAACGGCGTGGCGGCGTTTCGACGAACTTTGCTACGAAGGGTTCCGTTATCGGGTTCGCTCGAACCGGCTGTGCGTCTCCTTTTCCTTCCGGCTGGGGGACTCCTTAGTGTTTCGCCCGCGCAGTTCTTTCCCGATCACCCCCCCTGTGCCGGCCAAGGAGGTTTTGGACCTGCTCGTTTTTTCCCTGGGGCTGATCGAGCTCGTGAGCTACTGGAAGGCGGCTTGCCCTCCGCGGATTCGGATCGAGGCGGGGTACTTGTCGGACGAGCAGATTGCTTGGTGGAAGCGGCTCTACTTCCGAGGACTCGGAGAGTTCTTCTACCGCAACGGCATCGCCGTCACCGAAGAAGAGCTCGCGGAGATCCGCGCTTCGGGGCCGCGCTACTCTCCCTTCCGCCGGCGCGATGGCGTCGGAACCCTCGTGCCGGTGGGTGGCGGAAAGGATTCGTTTGTGACCCTCGATCTGCTGTGTTCCCGCGAGCAGGAGCCGGTGACCCCCTTTCTTCTCAACTCGTCCTGGGAGCAGCGGAACACCGTCGCTTTCTTTGGATTCCCGAGCTCGCGCACGGCGGGAGCGAGACGCACGATCGACCCCTTGCTTCTGGAGCTGAACCGGCAAGGGTTTTGGAACGGGCATACCCCCTTTTCCGCTCTCTTGGCTTTTGCCGCGCTCTTGACGGCTGTCACCCTCGGTAAACAATGGATCGTGCTTTCCAATGAAGCGAGCGCTGACGAGCCGACCGTTTTCGGAACCGAGATCAATCATCAGTATTCGAAGAGCTTTGCCTTCGAGCGCGACTTCACGGAATACACGGCCCGCTGGGTGACGCCGAGCGTGGGCTATTTCAGTCTCTTGCGTCCATGGAACGAGCTGCGGATCGCCGAACGCTTTGCGCGCATTCCCGGAGCGCTTGAGCGTTTCCGGAGCTGCAGCTCTCCTGGCCGGAGCTGGTGCGCCCGCTGTGCGAAATGTCTCTTTGTCGCGCTCATTCTCTCCCCTTTTGTCGAGAAGCGGAGGCTCGACAAGGTCTTCGGCCGGGAGCTGCTCGAGGATCCCTCCCTCGCGCCGCTTTTCCTCTCTCTTTTGGGCGGAGAGGGAAGCAAGCCGTTTGCCTGCGTGGGAACGACCGCCGAGTCCCGGGCGGCGGCAGCAGCACTCCTGCGCCAGCCCCGACCCCCTCTTCTGGTGAGGTTGGCAAAAGAGCGCGGCCTGCTGGGATCCGGCACTCCGTCGATGGAGGAGCTGTTGACTTTTTGGAATCCCAATCATGGCGTTCCGCCCGAATTCCTGCCGTTGCTCCGCGCTTCCCGACCGGTTCCGGTCTCTCCATGAGCGATCCTCTCGAGCTTTTGCGCTTTCTTGAGGCCAAAAAGATCCTCGTCTGGGGTTTGGGCCGGGAGGGAAAGGCAACCATCGATCTCCTTCATCGCTATCTTCCGGGTCAGCCGTTTGCTGTTGCGGATCGGCGTCCGGGAGCTTTGGAAGCAGCGGAGTGCACTCGACTCCCTGTGGACCGGTATGAAGAGGCCGAAGCGTTGCGGCGACTTCCGGAGTTCGACCTCATTCTGAAGGCTCCGGGAATTCCCACGCGCCATCTCGCTCTCGACGGGCTGGCAGCCAAGGTGCACTGCCAGACCGGCCTCTTCCTCCGATTCGCGCCCTGCCCGGTGATCGGCGTCACGGGAACCAAGGGGAAGAGCACGACGGCATCCCTCTTGGCGCACATCTGCAGGAGCGCGGGCCGAAAGACTTTTCTGGTCGGCAATATCGGCATTCCGCCGTTTGCGGTCTGGGGCGATCTCGATCCCGGATCAATCGTGGTCTGCGAACTCTCCTCCTATCAACTCGAGTTCGCCCAAAGCTCTCCGCAGATCGCTCTTTGGACCAACCTCTACCCCGAGCACCTCGACTTTCACGGGAGCTTCGCCGCCTACGCGCAGGCCAAAAGCGCAATCGCCCGCTGGCAATCCGCGGAGGATGTCCTGATCTACTCCGCCGACGATCGTGCCCTGGCGGATCGCCTCCAAAAGGAAAAGGATGCGGGTGCGGGCAGGCGCATCGCTTATCGCGGGCCGGCGGATCTGTCGACGATCGATTTTTCCCGCTTCCAGCCGCTGGGTCAGCACAATCGGAAGAATGCGGCAGCCGCTCTCTTGGCGGCGAAAGTCTTAGGGATTGAGGAAAGCGCCATGCAGGAGGCGATCGACTCCTTCTCTCCGCTGCCCCATCGCCTGGAGCCTGCGGGCATGGTGCAGGGAATTTTGTTTTACAACGACTCGATTTCCACCGTCCCTGAGTCCGCCCTGGTGGCGCTCGCGGCCCTCCCCGACGTTCGGACACTGATCGTGGGTGGACAAGATCGAGGGTTGCCCCTCGAAGGCTTCGCGCGCGCTCTGGCGAACTCCCCGTCCTTGCGGACCATCGTTCTGCTTCCGGAGACCGGTTCCCGCCTGGGGGACCTCCTTCAGAGAGTGGATCCTCCGTTTACCGGGACTCTGCGCTTTGCGGAGACGGTGGAAGCCGCAGTTCGTATCGCCCTCGTCGACACCCCGGAGGGAACATGCTGCCTCTTCTCGCCCGCCGCTCCCAGCTACAACGCCTTTCGCAACTTCGAGGAGCGGGGAAGCCATTTTATGGCGCTGATTCGCCGAGCTCGACGAAAAATCGGCACAACCGCTGGCACGGATGTTCCGGCGGCTTGTCTAGCAGAACGATTGGGCAGGCAGGGATTCGAACCCTGAACCAAGTGCTTAAAAGGCACCTGCTCTGCCGTTGAGCTACCTGCCCGGCCGTAAATTAACCGGGGGGGAGAGGGCGCTCCAAGTGAAAAGAGCATCCCGCTTTGTCCCGCGTCGGGAAGAAAGCCGCTTTGCGGCGGCCCGTAAAGTGAGTACGATAAGAAACCTTTTTCTCCCATGAAAAACCAAGACCATGGAACGCTGCTCGCGGATTGCCAGAGTGAGCAGGACCACCGACGCATCCGGATCGACCGCGTTGGCGTCAAGGGATTGCGCCATCCGATCGAGGTTCGTGATCGAAGCTTTGCGACCCAGTCGACGGTGGCGACGGTCAGTCTTCTTGTGGACCTGCCCCATCATTTCAAAGGAACCCACATGAGCCGTTTCGTCGAGGTGCTCAACGCGCATGGGCGGCTCATTCACGTCAAAAACCTCTTTTCCATCGTCCACGCGCTCCAAAAGCGGCTCGATGCCGAGGTGGCCCACTTGATCATGGAGTTTCCCTATTTTCTCGAAAAGAGGGCCCCCGCAACCGGGGCCGAGGGGCTGGTCGACTACCAGGTGCGCTTTGAAGCCGCCGCTTACCGAACGGAGACCGATTTCGTGATGACCGCAGTCGTTCCGGTCACGACCCTATGTCCCTGCTCGAAAGCGATCAGCGATCGGGGCGCTCACAACCAGCGCGGGTACGTGACCGCGTCAATCCGGTCGAGCGAGCCGATCTGGATCGAGGAACTCATCGAAATCGTGGAGAGTTCGGCCAGCAGCCCCATCTATTCGCTCCTCAAGCGTCCCGACGAGAAGTTCGTCACCGAGCAGGCCTTCGACCATCCGGTCTTTGTGGAAGACTTGGTGCGCAATGTCGCGGTCCGCTTGAACGCCCATTGCGACGTCCTCTGGTATCGAGTCGAGGCCGAGAACATGGAGAGCATCCATAATCACGCGGCTTACGCCTTGGTGGAGAAGCATTCCGGCGATAACGGCGGAGGTTGACCTTTTCTGGCCTGCCTGTCTCACAAAGTTTGTACCCGAGGCGCGGCAGATCTCTGTGCGGTTGCAAATCGCGACGGATCGGTTAAGATCCATCCACTAGCGCGGGGAGCCGGTAACGGCTGAGAGGCAATTCCTCGAATGGGCGACGTGCAGGAGCACGCCGCCAACGGAATCGCGACCCGAAGAACCTGATCCGGGTAGTGCCGGCGGAGGGAATGGCGAGTGCGGCGCTTCGCCCCATCCGGATTCGGTTTCGGCTCCTTCCGTTTTGGCTAGGGAGAACATTATGACACCGAATCGTCAGCGGTCCGAAGGATCGCCTCTTCTCAATCCGGAAGCGCTGCTCTCCTACTTCCCGCAGTCGGAGCGCATCTACGTAAGCGGAGCGAATTCCGGTGTGCGGGTTCCTTTTCGGGAAGTAAGACAGGAATCGACTCGCTTGGCAGACGGAGGGCGGGAGCCCAATCCCAACGTCCGTTTCTACGACACGTCCGGACCCTATACGGATCCGCAGGTGACGCGAGATCGCGGTGAGGGTCTTCCCGCGATCCGGCTTCCTTGGATCGAAGCCCGTGGTGACAGCGAACCTTATGACGGTCGTGCGTCTAAGCCGATCGACGACGGCTATCTTTCCTGGACTCACAAGGAGAGGGAGGAGCATCGCAACGGAATCCCTTCCGGGACACCCCCTCCTTCCTTTTCCCGACAGCCGCGGCGGGCGAAGGGGGGCGCCGTCACACAGTTGGCTTACGCGCGGCGAGGGATCGTGACTCCGGAGATGGAGTTTGTCGCGATCCGGGAGAACTTGGGACGCGAAAACCGCGCCTCCGAACCAATCGACCGTGAGGCACTCTCCTTCCAGTTGCCCGGGGCTCCTCTGGGAGCGCGCATACCACGTTGGATTACCCCCGAGTTCGTCCGGGATGAGATTGCGGCCGGCCGGGCCATCCTGCCTGCCAACATCAATCATCCGGAGAGCGAGCCGATGATCATTGGGCGGAACTTCCGGGTGAAGATCAATGCGAACATCGGCAACTCGGCGATCGGCTCCTCCATCGACGAAGAGGTCGAAAAGCTGGTCTGGGCGATTCTCTGGGGAGCGGATACCGTCATGGACCTTTCGACCGGAAAGAATATTCACCGGATCCGGGAGTCGATTCTCCGGGCGAGCCCCGTGCCCATCGGCACCGTGCCGATCTACCAAGCTCTGGAAAAGGCGGGTGGGAGGCCCGAGGATCTGTCCTGGGAAATGTATCGGGACACTCTGATCGAGCAGGCGGAACAGGGAGTCGACTACTTTACCATCCACGCCGGGGTTCTTCTTCGTTATGTGCCGCTCACAGCGCGGCGCCGTTGCGGGATCGTCAGCCGAGGAGGCTCGATCTTGGCCAAGTGGTGCCTTGCCCATCACGAGGAGAACTTCCTCTATACCCATTTCGAGGAGATCTGCTCCATTCTGCAGGCCTACGATGTAAGCATCTCCCTCGGAGACGGCCTACGGCCGGGAGCCATTGCCGACGCCAACGACCAAGCGCAGATTGCCGAACTCAAGACCCTTGGGGAGTTGACTCGGATCGCTTGGAAGCACGATGTGCAGGTGATGATCGAGGGACCGGGCCATATTCCACTCCAGCTCATCCAGGAGAACATGGATTTGGAGTTGCGCCACTGCTGGGAGGCTCCCTTTTACACGCTTGGGCCGCTCACCACCGATGTTGCGCCCGGCTACGATCATATCACGAGCGCCATTGGCGCGGCGATGATCGGCTGGCATGGGTGCGCCATGCTCTGCTACGTCACGCCGAAGGAGCATTTAGGGCTTCCCACGCGCGACGATGTGCGAGCCGGAGTGGTCGCCTACAGGATCGCAGCCCACGCGGCCGATCTGGCGAAAGGGTTCCCAGGGATTCAGGAGTGGGATAATGCCCTGAGCAAGGCGCGGTTCGAGTTCCGGTGGAACGACCAGTTTGCCCTTTCCTTGGACCCGGCCATGGCCCGCTCGCTCCATGACGAGGCCCTGCCGCAGGAAGCCGCCAAGAATGCCCACTTTTGCTCGATGTGTGGACCCCAGTTTTGTTCGATGAAGATCACGGAGGATGTGCGTAACTACGCGAAGGAGCAGCAGATCTCTCCGGAAGCCGCGCTGGCGCAAGGGTTGCAGCAGAAGGCGGACGAGTTCCGAAAGGGTGGAGCCGAAATCTATCCTTGATTCCGTCTCTTGGACGGGGAGCGGAGACCGAATGAGGTTGAACATGGCTCTCCCGGGCGTTAGAATTTAAAAGACGGGGTCTGGAACGAGGCAGGCCAAGCGAAGAATCAGGCTATCTCCCTCTACACCCGCCAGTCCTTGTCGCTATGACCACTTTGCCGCTTCGCGCGGATCATTCTTGGAAAATGGACAGTGCGGCGTTGGCCTACAGCAGTTCCTTGGTCGAGGAATATTATGCCCGGTGGGTTCAGGACCCTGGTTCCGTCGATTCAAGCTGGAGTGCCCTCTTCCAGGATTCGACCCGCGGAGCCTTGCCCCAGCCGACCACCGGTCGAGAGGCCGGCTCTCGTGCCCAACTGCCGGAAGGCCGCTCTCTGGCCAAGCAGCGCGGGGTCTACGAACTGATCTTTGCTTACCGCACTCTGGGCCATTTCGTCGCTAATCTCGATCCCCTCGGTTTCAATCGATTTGTCTTCGACGAATTGGAGCTCGAACGGTTCGGATTGAGCACGGAGGATTTGGAGACAGAGTTCGATTCGGCTTCGCTGGCGGGCGGAGGAGTGCGGTCGTTGCGGAATATTCTCGAGATTCTTCGGGCGACCTTTTGTGGAACTCTTGCGGTCGAGTTCATGCATATGCAGTCCTTTGCCCAGAGGCGGTGGATTGCCGAGCGGCTGGAGGGAACCGCCCTTGCGAAGGTCTTCTCAGGCGAAGAACGGCGGCGCATCTTGCAGGCGATCCTCCGGGCGGAAGAATTCGAGTCGTTCCTCCATACCCGATACGTGGGCCAGAAGCGTTTTTCTTTGGAAGGCAACGAGACGCTGATTCCGATGCTCGAAGCGGTGGTTGAAGCCTGCCCGCTTCACGGAGTCGACCGTATCGTGATGGGGATGGCGCACCGCGGCAGGCTCAATGTCCTCGCCAACGTGCTCCAGCAGGATTTCAAGACGATTTTCGACGAGTTCTCGGAGAACTACTTTCCGGAAGGAGTCTTGGGCGACGGGGACGTCCGCTACCACCTGGGTTTCGAAGCGGTGCGCAAGACCTCTTCGGGAGTGGTCGTCACCATTGGGCTCGCTCCCAATCCAAGCCACCTGGAAATGGTCGATCCCGTGGTGGAGGGCAAGGCACGGGCCTGGGAGCGGAGATTGGGAGACACGGCGGAGCGCCGCAAAGTTCTTCCTCTCTTGATCCACGGCGATGCCTCCTTCATGGGGCAGGGAATCGTGCAGGAGACCCTCAACCTCTCCCAGCTCCAAGGCTACCGGACGGGGGGCACGGTCCATGTCGTGATCAACAATCAGATCGGCTTCACCACCTTGCCCCAAGACGCCCGGTCGACTCATCACTGCACCGGGGTGGCCCGGATGCTCGGCATCCCTATCTTTCACGTCAATGGCGACGATCCGATCTCTGCGGTCTTCGCGATCCGGCTCGCCCTCGAATACCGCCAGCTCTTTCAACGGGATGTGGTCGTCGATCTCTTTGGCTACCGGCGGCACGGGCACAATGAGGGCGATGAGCCGAGCTTTACGCAGCCTACTCTCTATCAGGAAATCGCCGCGCATCCCAAAATCAGTGAGGTCTTTCTCGACCGTCTCATCGCCTCCGGAGAGATGACCCGGGAGGAGGCCCAGTCCTATCGGAAGGCATTCGTGGCGCAGCTTGCAGCGGACATGGCACAGTCCAGGCAGTCGGAGACCCAAGCCAAGTCGAAGTTGCGGGAGAGGCTTTCTTGTCCGCGCCTTCTGGAATCAGTCCAGACCGCGGTTCCAGGCGAAGAGCTGCTTGCGATCGGCCGGTCGATCACGCAAGAGCCTGCGGGCTTTACTCTTAACCCTAAGATCGCTCGGATGCTCCAGGATCGTCGGGCGGCGATCGAAGGCCGCGCGCCCATTCTCTGGCCTTTGGCCGAGGCGCTCGCCTTCGGTTCTCTGCTCAAGGAAGGGGTTCCGGTCCGCCTCTCCGGCCAGGACAGCCGCCGGGGCACCTTCAGCCAGAGACATGGCGTTCTTTACGATATCCATTCCCGCGAGAGGTACGTGCCGCTGGAGCATGTCAGCCCCGGCCAAGCGATCTTTTGCATCTACAATAGCCCGCTCTCCGAAAATGCCGTGCTTGGGTTTGACTTCGGCTATTCTCTCGACTATCCCGAAGCCCTCATTCTTTGGGAGGCGCAGTACGGCGATTTTGCCAACGGGGCCCAGGGAGTGATCGACCAATATCTGGCGAGCTCGGAATCGAAGTGGGGCACGGTTTCTAATCTGGTCGTCTTGCTCCCCCATGGATACGAGGGCCAGGGACCGGAGCATTCCACCGCGCGCATCGAGCGATTCCTCCTGCTCTGTGCGGAAGACAATCTGGTCATAGCGCAATGCTCTACTCCGGCGAACTACTTTCACATTCTTCGTCGCCAGGCTCTTCGGGGCTTCGTGAAGCCGCTCGTGCTTTTTACCCCGAAAAGTCTTTTGCGCAACCCACGCTGCTCTTCGCCGATCGCTGATTTCTCCGAAGGCGGCTTCGAGGAGATTCTTCCCGATCCCCTTCGGCCGGAAGGAGCGCGACGAGTGCTCCTCTGTTCCGGCAAGATCTACTACGATCTCGTTGCCCATCGGGAAAAACTGGGAGAGGTCGAGACTGCCATTCTTCGGGTCGAGCAGTTCTATCCGTTCCACCAAGGAAAGCTTTCGCGCTTGCTCTCCGCCCACCGCGCCGAAGAGGTGATCTGGTGCCAGGAGGAGCCCGAGAACATGGGGGGATGGTTTTACATCGAAAGACGGCTGCGAGCGCTCCTTGGCCGGGAGATCCGCTATGTGGGTCGAGAGGCGGCGGCAAGCACGGCTGCGGGAAGCCTCGGCGTTCATCGGTTGGAACAGGAGCGGATTTGCCGGCAGGCGTTCGGGGCACTATAGGGGGCGAGATGGGGGTCGAGGTGAAAATGCCCTTCCTGGGCGAGTCGATCCAGGGCGGCATTCTAGGAAAGTGGCTCAAGGCCAAGGGAGATTCTGTCGAGCCGGGAGATGCGCTCGGAGAGATCGAAACTGAAAAGATTACCTCGGAGATTTATGCCGAGGTGGCCGGTTCTTTTATCCCTCTTGTCGATCCCGGGACGCAGGTCGAGGTGGGGCAAGTCGTGGCTCGAATCGAGGAGGGTCAAGAGGCGCAGAGGGTGATCCGCCCGTCTGCCGCGCCAGCCGATCAACCGCAGCCTATGCCCGCGAAGGCTCGCCCCGCCGCTCCCCCGGACGTAGTAAGCCCGCCGGAAGCCGAGAGGGCAGAGGAGAAGCCCCGACTCATCCCATCCGCGCCTTTACGGCCGATCCGATCTCCCAAGGGCGGGAGAGTGCTTCGGGAAGAAGAGTGGGAGCGGTTTGACTCCTCCGAGGCAGATCGATCCATTCGGCAGGAAGCTCCTGCGCGGCCGCAACGGAGAGAGCCGATGAGTCCCATTCGGCTCAAGATTGCCGAACGGCTCTTGTCCGCGCACCAGAACACCGCCCACTTGACGACCTTCAATGAGGCCGATCTCACGGCGGTGAAGGAACTTCGTGAGCGATATGGGGAGCGCTTTGAAAAGCGGCATGGCGTCCGCCTGGGCTTCATGGCCTTTTTCGTCCGGGCGGTCGTCGAAGCCCTTCGGCAAGTGCCTCAGGTTGGGGCGCAGATCGACGGAAGCGATCTTGTCTATCCCGATCGCTACGATGTCGGGATCGCGATCTCGACCGATCGGGGTCTAATCGTTCCGGTGCTCCGCGACGCCGAGAACAAGGGATTTGCAGAAGTCGAGCGAGCCATTCGGGATTTCGCAGAGCGGGCCAGGTCGGGGAAGTTGACTCTCCCGGAGTTGGAAGGCGGGTGCTTCACGATTACCAATGGAGGGGTTTTTGGCTCCCTCTTTTCGACACCCATTCTCAATCCGCCACAAAGTGCCATCCTGGGCATGCATGCGATTCAGGATCGACCGGTCGCGATCCGCGGCAACGTGGAAATCCGTCCGATGATGCACCTGGCCTTGACCTACGACCATCGGGTGATCGACGGCCGGGAGGCGGTGAGCTTCCTGGTGCAGATCAAAGCATTTCTGGAAAATCCGGGGATCGTCCTGTTCGATCTCTGAGCAGTCGGGAGGCTGCCTTGGCAACGAACGCTCGGTTTGACCTAGTCGTCATCGGCGCTGGACCGGGCGGCTACACGGCCGCTCTCCGCGCCTCCGAACTCGGACTGCGGACGGCCTTGGTGGATCGCTGCTCGCAATTGGGAGGGACCTGCCTTCGAGTCGGCTGCATTCCCAGCAAGGCACTTCTCTCCTCAACCGAAGCCTACCTCTTTGCCCGCGATCGCCTTCCCAGGAGTGGGATTGCGGCGAAGGGCTTCGAGATCGATCTGTCGCGGCTTCACGCGCGCAAAGAGGCCATCGTGGAAAAGCTGGCCAAAGGCATCGCCTTCCTCATGCGTCAAAACGGCGTCCAGGTCTTCGAGGGGTCCGGCCGGATTGCCGGGCCGCACTCGGTTGCGGTCCATCTGGCCGAGCGGGAGGAGACTCTGGAGACGCGCTCTATCCTGCTCGCCACGGGAAGCGAGCCTGTCGAGTTCCCCATTCTTCCGTTCAATCATGACCGGGTCGTGGGCAGCACCAAAGCGCTCTCCTTTTCGGAAGCCCCCAAAAGCCTCTTGGTGATTGGAGCAGGAGCCATCGGTCTCGAACTCGGATCGGTTTGGAGCCGATTAGGAAGCAAGGTGGTCGTCGTGGAGCTGCTTCCGCGGATAGCGGCGGGGTTCAGTCCGATCGTTTCCAAAGCCCTTCAGCGTGAGCTCGAGAAGCAGGAGATCCAGTTTCTTCTCGGAGCACGGGTTACGCGTGCGGAAGTCCAGGAGACGGAAGTAGCCGTTCAAGTCGAGCAGGGAGGGAAAGAGCGTACTCTTGTTGCCGAACGAGTCCTGGTGGCGGTCGGGCGAAAACCATGCCATGAGGGCCTGGGAC
Source organism: Methylacidimicrobium tartarophylax (assembly GCF_902143375.2). Taxonomy (GTDB): domain Bacteria; phylum Verrucomicrobiota; class Verrucomicrobiia; order Methylacidiphilales; family Methylacidiphilaceae; genus Methylacidimicrobium; species Methylacidimicrobium tartarophylax. The sequence goes on from NZ_CABFVA020000080.1 coordinate 19,316, forward strand.
TCGTCGAAGCAGGGGTGAACCTGACGGCGGGTGGACGGGTGGCGGTCAATCGCTTCTGGCAGACTTCTCTGCCCTCGGCTTATGCCATTGGCGACCTCATCGAAGGTCCGATGCTGGCGCATCGGGCCCAGGCCGAAGGAAGGGCCGTGGCGGAGTTCCTGGCGGGGAAACCGGCCGAGTTACACTACCTGGGCATCCCGAGCGTCATCTATACCGAGCCGGAGGCTGCCGCTGTCGGTTTCTCGGAGGAGGAGCTCCGCGCGGCCAAGCGCCCCTATCGGCGTGGAACCGCTTATTTTCAGGCGAACGGCAGAGCGCTGGCGGCCGAAGCCCCGGAAGGCTTCGTCACGATCTTGATGGACGAGAGTTCCGGCAAGATCGCGGGCATGGAGATTCTGGGCAGCCATGCCTCCGATCTGATTGGCACCGGGGCGCTTGCCCTGGAGATGGGGGCGACCTTGGAGTCGCTGGCGGAGGCGGTCCAGGCTCACCCCTCCTTCATGGAAAGCGTGCGCGAGGCCGCCTTCACCGCTCTAAGGGTGCGGCGATCGGATATTTCTTGAGCTTTCCCTCAGGCCTTCTTCGGAGGACGAAGAGCGGGACTGTCGCGATCCGGTCCGACGGGTTTTTGACTTTACCGGCGCCCCACCGCCTTGCGGCAGGGAGTGAAACTCCCGGTAGATCCGGGGAACGCGACTGCCGACCGCCGTCACGATTTCATACCCGATCGTCCCGGCGATCCTGGCCAACTCCTCGGCGTGGATAACCTGGTCGCCCTGTGCGCCGAGAAGAACGACCTCGTCCCCGACCTTGCACCCGGTGGTACTGGTGACATCCACGACCGTCTGGTCCATCGTTACCCGACCGCGAATGCGACAACGATTCCCGCGTACCAAGACTTGCGCGCGATTGGAGAGCGCGCGGAAATAGCCGTCTCCATATCCGACGGCGAGCGTCGCCAGCCGCTGTGCCTTCCGAAGGAGATAGGTGGCTCCGTAGCTGACGGTTCGTCCAGCGCAAAGATGACGCAGCAGGGTGACGCGCGTCTTCCACGACATGACCGGCCGAAGCAGCCGTCGCAGGAAAGGCATGGGCGGCAAGCCGTATAGGGCGAGGCCGACCCGGACAAAGGAGCAGGCATAGACGGTCTTGCGCCACAGCGTGGCGCTGTTCGCGACGTGGAGCGCCTTTTCGGCGAAGTGCGGGCGCCAGCGCATTAGCTCCGCCCACTGCGCCTCTGTTCTTTCCGGGTCCTCGTCCGCCGAGCTGAAGTGCGTGCAGACCGCCTCGATGTCGACCGCGGGGAGCCGCTCTGCCCGCTTGAGCTCCTTGACGGCTTCTGCTCCCCAAAGGCCGAGCCTCCCCATGCCCGTGTCAATCTTGAAATGGGCGATAGCGCGCTGCCCCGACTTCTGAGCCGCGGCGTTGAGACGCTTGGCCTCCTCATAGGTCGAGATGGTCGGCCAGGCGCGGCATTCGATGGCCATCGGAAACTCGCCGGGAAGGCAGGCACTCAGCAAGAGGATGGGAGTCGTGCCCAACCCCGCCGCGCGCAGTTCGGCCGCCTCTTCGACGTTGCTCACGCCGAGGACATCCGCTCCGCCCTTGACGAGCTCCCGGGCCACCGGCACAAGGCCGTGACCGTATGCGTTGGCTTTGACCACGGCGACGAGCTTGGTCTCTTGCGGAATTCTGCTGCGAACCACGCTGAGATTATGGCGAAGGGCGGAACCGTCGATTTCCGCCCAACAGCGCAACGGGCGATCTTTCATGAAAGCTGGGCGATCGCTCCGGTCTCCCGCCTAACAGGTCCGCGCAAGTAGATCGGTTCGGGAAACGGATCTTCCGAAAAAACCGAGCGATCCTCCGCGAGTCGCAGGAAATCCTCGGCCCGCGGGTAGGCGCGAAGCAGCCCGGACCCAAGCTCCTCCGCCGCAACGGCCAGATCAATGTTCTGCACCACCTTCGGCAACTCCTCTTTCGGAAAGGCGAAAGAAGGCCGCACGAGCCGACCGAGGGAAAAGATTGTCCCGTAAAGCTCTCCCCGCCTCGCCTCGGCGAATACGCCAAGCTGTGCCACATCGGGATGTTGCAGAGCGAGGGACCAGCCACTGCAGAGAGAACGGAGCTGTGCCCCCTTGGCAAAGGCGATCGCTTGGGCGGCGGCAACAGAGACGCGGATGGAGGAGAACGAGCCGGGTCCTATCCCGACGATCACGGTTTGGATGCAAAGCGAGGCCAGAGGCAGTTCCCGCAAGGTCGAAACGAGGGCAGCCAAGTGGCGGATTCCTCGAAACTCCCGTGTCTCGACGATTCGGCCCCCCTCGCCGATCGCCAGGCTGCCCAGAGACGAAGACATTTCCAAGGCGAGAATCATCAGAGCGCGGGAGCCCGAACTGGTTTCCGACCGAGCGGAGCATTAACCCAGCTTGCGCCGGATCATCCGTTCTTTTTCGGAAAGAAGCAAGAGCTCCCATCGCTCCGTCTGGGGCGGCAGGAGATTTTCCATCTTCTCCGGCCACTCGATCACGACAAGCACCGGTTCAGCCCAGAGTTCCTCGAGATGAAGCGACTCGGCTTCCCAAGGACTGTCCAGTCGGTAGAGATCGACGTGAACCAGCGGGAGTCGCCCGGTCCGGTATTCGTGAACCAGCGTAAAGGTTGGGCTCGTGACGGGTTCAAGGGCGCCGATCCCGTGGGCGATCCCACGCACGAGCGTAGATTTTCCGGCTCCCAGCTCTCCGTAGAGAGCAAGGACCGAATGAGGAGAGGCCCGTTCCCCTAGACGGCGGCCGAATCGCTCGGTCTCTTCAGGAGACGCGGAAATGATCGAATCCATGCGAGGTGGACTGCTTCCGAGAAAGAGCGGAAGAGGGATGAAGACCGGTGCCGATCCGGCTCAAGCGGGTCGGGAACGGCCATTCCTCTCGGAGCGCGGCTTCGCGTTCCGGTGCCACGGTAAAGAGGAGCTCATAATCCTCTCCGTCGCAGAGCGCCTGGCTCAGCGAGCGCCCCCGGCGCCGGGGAATGTGGGACTCCTCGAGGGAAAACTCGATGCGGGAAGAGCGAGAGAGCCGGGGCAGATCCGAGGCCAGTCCATCGCTGAGATCCATCAGAGAGGTTGCCCAATGCCCTTGGGCAAGCCACTGGCCTTCCGACAGCCGCGGGGAAAATCGGAGGTGGCGTCCGCTCTCCAGGCTTCCGCCGAGGCTTCCCGTCACATAGAGCCCTTCTCCCGGACGGGCACCGGAGCGCAAGAGGGGAAGATACCCTACGGTTTCCCCCAGCAGACTAACGGTGAGAACGAGCTGAGAACTTCGACTCAGCTCACCGCCGACAAGCTCCACCGCAAACTGCCGAGCCAGACGCTCGATCCCCCGGTAGAGCTCCTGCACGGCAGCCGGTGCGGACGTCGGCGGGAGGGCGAGGGAAATCAAGGCGTAGAGAGGACGCCCACCCATGGCGGCAATGTCGCTCAACGCTCGAGCGAGCGCTTTGCGTCCGACCAACCGCGACGGCGTTTCCGATGAGAAGTGAACCCCTTCAACCACCGAGTCGGTCTTGAAGAGTAGAAAGTGATCTTTCCTCCGTCCTTCGAGAACGGCGCAATCATCGCCGACCCCTGACCGTACGGTGGCTCCATACCGCCAGCGACGGGTTAAGAGATGCAACAGCCCGTCCTCGCCAAGGGAAGCCAAGGAATCGGGATGGGCAATCGGTTTGCGCCGTATCATCGGAACCTTTTCGGGTTTCTCGTCGTTTCCTCAACCGAACTTCGCCAAGAGCAACAGCCCTGTTGTAAAGCTATTGAACCAGCAGTGGATGGCAATGGAGAGGAGCAGGGAGCCGGTAAATTCATAGGCGGCGCCGAGCAGCAGCCCGAAGAGGAAGAGAGGGAGGAAGCTCGGCCAGTGAAAATGGAGAAAGGCAAAGAGCAGTGCGGTGAGGACAAGGGATGCCGTGCGTGAGAGGCGATTTTTTAAATAGACGTAGAGGAAGCCGCGGAAGAGTACCTCCTCCCCCAATGGGGCAAGCACGAGAATAAAGAGGAGGAGCAGCGAGAGGAAGGGCCAGCTCCGGGTATGGATAAAAAGCTCGATCGCAGGTTGCGGAGGAGCGGGCACGCCGACCGCTTTGCCCACCACCTCGCTGAATCCGGCAACGAGCCGGAGAGGGAGATCGGCTGCCAGCGCGATCCAAAAGCCGGCAGCGATGTTCTGCCAAGGGGAGAGGCGTCGGGTGCCGAAGTAGGTGGCGAAATCGAGCCGGTGGAAGCGGACCAAGAGGAGAATGGCGACGAGGGCAAGAGCAGTCCCTGCCGAAAAAAAGACTCCGGAGACCAGAAACAAGAAAACAGTGATGAGTTCGATTGTCGAGAACGGGATCGTCGGAGCTTGTCCGTAGGGAAGCGTCCCCGCGCATCGGAGCCGGCGAAAGACGATGCCTAGACTTGAGGCGGCCGCGACGCTGGCCAACAAGAATCCTGTGACCAGCGCCCCGTACTGATGCAGGAGCTTGGTGGTGATCTCGTTCATTCCCGGCGGAAGCGGAGCCTCGAGTGGACGATCGATCCGGGAGGAACGGACGCCAGGGCTGAAAATGTCGGCTGCCGGTCTGTCACGGCAGGAATCCGCCCGATCCAAAGACGGTCGGCGCCAGATAGTAGAGACGTCCGGAGATTAGGGGAAGCTTGTTTGCAGCGAGGACCGCGCTCTTTGTCCGGGCTTCCGCCCCAAAGAGGCCGCGGATCAGTGCCGAAAACCGAAAGGGAGGTGTGTAGCGGACCACGCGAGCCGTCTTGACCTTGCCGAGATCCTTGCATTTGTCGACGGCATCTTCGAAGTAGCCGACCTGGTCGATCAACTTGGCTTGGAGTGCCATCGACCCGGAGAGAATTCTCCCGTCCGCCCAGTGCGTCTTCAACTGGTTGAGATCCAGGTGCCTTTCCCGGGAGACGATGCCGACGAATCGATCGTAGCTCTCGTTAATGAGGCCTTGAACATAGGCCTGCTCCTCCGGAGTCATCTCCCGGGTCGGATTCAGAAGATCCTTCATCTTGCCCGACTTGAGGGTCAGCGCCTTGACGCCGATCTTGTCGAGCAGGTCCTTGACGGTGAAGCTCTGCAAGATGACGCCAATGCTCCCGGTGAGGGAGAGATCATTTGCCATCAGGTAACTGGCACCCATGGCCGCATAATAGCCTCCCGACGCCGCCACCGACTCCATGTAGACGACGACCGGCTTGACCCGCCGCGTCCGTTCGATCTCGTGATAGAGCACATCACTCGCATCGACCTCCCCGCCCGGGGAGTTGATCGCCAGAAGGATGGATTTGACCCGGCGGTCTTCACGGGCCTGCCGGAGTTGAAGAGCGATGTCCTCGACCATGCTGTCGGAGAATTGACCCGGTTCCTCCCTGGCAATCATCCCTTGCAACCGAATCAGGACGATCTTCTGCTCCCGGTCGGGATCACCGGCAACAAATTCTTCCGGGAATTCCGGAGGCTTCAATTCCGGTCCGGTGCCTTTCCGAATCTGTAATCCATTCCAGAAGACGAAATTGAGCAACAGGCTAACGGCCAAGAGAACGAAAAGAAACACAGATCCGCATCCGATGCGTTTCTCGGCGCTCATGGGGCATGAGAATGACAGAGAGGATGCCCCGGGGCAATGGCAAGATCATGAGAGGGGAGGAAATCTCCCGGTTTCCCAATCTAGTCGTTCAGGCTAGCCGTGCCGGCTAGCCCTCGATCCGGGGGAATAGGGGTTCCGGAACCCCGACCGGGTAGCTTTCCCGCGGCGGGGCGAAGGAAGCGCCGGAGAGGAGGGGGCGTTCGGAAATGCCCAGTTGAAGCAGCAGCTTCCGGCTGCTCCGGGGAAGTGCCGGTTCAATCGAGACGGCGATCCGGCGGAGGGTCTCCGCCAGAGCCGCCAGGATCGCGTCCAACCGCTCCTTGGAATCGGGAGATCGGGCAGCCCGCCAGGGAGCGGCCTGGTCGACGTAGCGATTGGCTTGGCCGATGAAAGCCCATGCGACGGAGAGCCCCGTGCTGGTGTCGCCCTGATCGAATGCGCTCCGATAGGCGACTTCGTCGAAAGCCGATGCAAGTTCCTTTTCCGCCTGCCCCGCCTGAGAATCGATCCACCCAGGGACCCGTCCTTCTCGATATCGGGCGATCATCGAGAGGGAACGATGCGCGAAATTCCCAAGATCATTGACCAGATCGCTCTGGTACCGCCGGAGCAGCTTCTCGTCCGAGAAGTCGGCGTCGTTGCCGAGGGTCATTTCTCGCAGGAGGAAGTAACGGAGCGCCTCCGATCCGTAGCGTTCCAGGTAGGGAAGAGGATCGATCGCGTTTCCGGTCGACTTGCTCATCTTGGCTCCCCGATTGAGCCACCATCCATGCACGAGCAGCCTCCGCGGGAGAGGGAGCCCCAGGGCGCAGAGGATGGCAGGCCAGTAGACGCCGTGCGCGGGGACAAGAATATCCTTGCCGATGATCTGCAGATCCGCCGGCCACCAGGATTGCCCATCCCCGTTTTCGGCGAAAGAAACATAGTTGAGCAGCGCATCGAACCAGACATAAGTGACGTACTGCTCGTCGAAGGGAAGCGGAATTCCCCAGGCAAGCCGGCTCCTGGGTCGGGAGATGCAGAGCTCCTGCAGCGGTCGCTGCAAGGCGGCGAGCAGTTCGTTTCGGCGAAATTCGGGAATAATCCAGTCCGGGCGGGATTCGATTTCGCTCCGGATCCGATCTCCGAATCGGGAGAGAAGGAAGAAGTAGTTGGGTTCCCGCATCGGGACGACTTCGCCGAAGATCTCCGGCCATCGGCCTTCCACCCGATCCTTCTCGGTGACGAACTGCTCTTGCCGCAGGCTGTAAAAGCCCTCGTGCTCCTCAAAGCGGAGAAGGTCTCTATCCTTGAGGTTCTGCAGGAAGGATCGGACCGCCTCCTTGTGCAAGGGGTCGGTCGTCCGGACAAACCGGTCGAAGGAGATGTCGAGCCGTTCCCAGAGCGAGCGAAAGAGGGCGCTTTGCCGATCGCAGAAATCCTGGGGCTCGAGCCCCAGCGCCCGGGCCGATTGCTGCACTTTTTGCCCGTGTTCGTCGACTCCGGACAGGAAAAAGACCGACCGGCCGCAGAGCCGCTGGTAGCGCGCGAGCGCATCGGCAAGAGTCTTCTCATAGGCATGTCCCAGGTGGGGCGAGCCATTGACGTAATCGATCGCCGTCGTGAGGAAAAAGCGTTCTCCCATAAAGGCAAGCTCTCAGCGGAACCGTAGCCGCAAAACTGGTTTCGGATGGCAGAAGGCAGAGCCTCGGCAGGGAGACTGCTGCACTAGCCTGCATGTCTCACAAAGTTCGTACCCGAGGCGCGGCGGATGGGCCTGGATGCAAGGCGGGCCGCA
>NZ_CABFVA020000081.1 GCF_902143375.2 Methylacidimicrobium tartarophylax
GGCTTTCGCCAATGCCGCCGGCGCGGGGCTTTCCGCCCACGAGATCAAGCCGCAAGACCCAAAGACGATCGCCGAGTTAACTGCACTGGTTAGCGCATTTTAGATGGTGTAACTTAATATTAAAAAAAGCCTATAATAGATTCATATAGCGATTACACGACCGAAAGCGAAAAATGCGGAGGCCTTCATTGCCGCCGCGCCGGATGCGGAGCCGAAGCCAAGAGGCGTGCGGAAAGGAAACAAGCAGCAAATCAGCCTAACCATCGCGCCCACTATTCCTTTGATGAAGGTGGATGAGTTGGCCGCCGAGATCGGCCAGTCCCGCGCCGCCGTCATCAACCTGGCGATTCACCTCGCCGTCGAACACGGCCTAGCCATCGGGGTCCACTGAAAAGATCGGTAAGCACCTGGACTCAGCGCGGCGCGATGGCGAGATTGAAAAGCTTATCGGCTAGATCGGGCGACAGCGTCTTGAGTTCTTGGTAGACCTCTATAACCCGGTCACGCTCCCCGGCTAGCTTGTAGGCAAGGCCCAGGCTGAGCCAAGCCTTCGGATCCTGCGGATTGATTTTTAACGCCTGGCGGCAGGCCTCAATCGCGTCGGCATGCTGGCCCGCAGCGCCGTAGGCAATTCCCAGACCAGACCAAACCTCCGCATCCTGTGGGTTGATCTTCAACGCCCTGCGGTAGGCCTCAATCGCTTGGGCATATTGGCCGATGCTGCGGTAGGCAACTCCCAGGGCGTACCAAGCCACCGCATACTGCGGGTTGATCTTCAGCGCTTGGCGGTAGGGCTCAATTGCCTGGGCGTCCCGATCAGAGTCGCTGTAGGCAGCTCCTAGCCCACACCAAGCCTCTGCGTACTGCGGATTGATTGTCAACGCCTGGCGGAAGGCCTCAATCGCCTGGTCGTATTGGCTGATCCTGCCGTAGGCAAGGCCCAAGCGGTACCAAGTCTCCGCAATCTCCGGAGCGACCTTCAACGCCCGGTGGTAGGCCTCAATCGCCTCGGCATAGCGACCGGCACGCTCGTAAGTTTGGCCCAAGAAAGCCCAAGCCACCGCAAGCTGCGGGTTGATCTTCAACGCCTGACGGTAGGCCTCAATCGCTTGGGCATATTGGTGGGTACCGACGTAAGCTGCGCCCAGAGCGCCCCAGGCAATCGCACAATCCGGCTGCGCCTTCACCCAAGCCTGGGAAACCGTCAAAAAGCCGTGCCAGTCTTCCTTGGCTTCCAAGGCAAGCGAGCGAGTGATCCATTCGGCTTCGCTTAGACCCTGCGCCGGCAACCGAACCGAACGTTGCGGCAGCGTCCCGATCCATTCCACCGGCAACGCGAAGTTGAGTTGCTGGCCGCCGCCCACGTAGAAGCTGGTCAGGCCAAGCAGACGCCCTTGATCGTCGAAGAGGCCACCGCCGCTGGAGCCGTGCGAGATCGCCGCAGTGGTCTGGATGAAGCGGCCATCTTCCAGGTCACGCAGACTGGAGACGATGCCTTGCGACAGCGTGAGTTCCAGGCCCTTCGGCGCGCCTACGGCGTATACCGTGACGCCGACCTTGAGGGATGCCGTGTCGCCGAGCATCACAGGGGGCGCGGGCAGACCCGGAACCTCAAGGCTGCATACGTCGCGCCGCCAGTCGCTGTTGAGGAGCCGCGCAGGGTAGTCCTGGCCGTGGTAGCGCACCATGCAGCTCGCGCCGTCCCGGATGACGTGGCAGTTGGTCGCCACTACGCCGGGTGCGATCGCCACCCCACTGCCCAACGCCACCCGCTTGCCGGCGGGATCGAGGCTCAACACCACCACCACGCTCGGCGCGACCCGCTCGAACACTTGGGTTGCGCTCTCGGCCCTGGCCCGCGCGGCGGTGAGTAGTAACAGGACCCCGCAGATTGTCCAGATCGCGTGCTTCATCGCTTTCCCCCTTACCCGATCTTTCGCGTGCGGCGGATTCTGCCAGGTGGGCTTACTAATGCAAAGCTCCTGTCATCATCGCCGGCTGGATGTGAAGAATGAACAGAAAGTGGACATCCGCTTACCCCTTTAGATAAAGCGTGTTCTACCCCAGCGGTCACTTCACTTGTTTACGACACTTTACGTGTTTTTTGATTGCCAACACCTCTGGAACAAGGCAAAAGACTGGATTACTTCAGATGAAGCCACAGAGATTTCTCAAGTCTCTTGGGGCCGCAGTCGCCGCGCTCCTCGCCGCTTCCTCCTTAAGTTCACACGCAGCATCATTTCTGCCTTCAGGTTCGGAAATGCACCAAGCTCCCTCGCTGCCAGCCATCGCTCCGGCGGCTACCACCGGGACGCCGAGGGCTCTGCAACACATGAGCCACGAGAGCCATTCCAGCCACGCCAGCCACGAGAGCCACGCCAGCCACTACTCGAGCTCCTGGTAATGAGCCTCCGCGTGCAGAAGAGCCTTTATCGCCAATCGACGGTAGAGGCGACGCTCTACCGGCTCGCGGACAGGTTTTCGGCCCAACTGATCGACGAGGACCCGGTGTGGTCCGTCGAGATCCACCCTCTTTCCGGTGGCCCTATTCTGGAAGACTGCCATCATCTGTTCCGGACGGAACTGATCGACCAATCGCTGCGAGCCCAAATTGTGCAATCCACGGAGCAGATCAAGACGCTGATCCTCTCCAACGCATTCTCTGGGACCTCGCTGGTTCCCCCAGATGGATGCGCAGGCACAACAGCTTAGCCGGAGATTTTCCGCGGAGGCAGGATACCCGAGACCGGGAAGCTACCGTTTACTTCCCCTCAACTTCATGGCCGCAGCAGCCGGGGACACGCGACGATACATCGTCTCCAACATTTGCGGAGACTACGCGGTAGTCCGGAGAGACACCCTCGAAGCTCTGGTTAGCGGGAACCTTAGCTCCGCTTCGCCCGAATACGAACTGCTCCGGCGCAAACATCTCATCTTCGACGACGCCACCCGGAGCACCCTCAATCTGGTGGCAGCCAAATACCGGACCCGGACCCGATCGGTGGCCAACTTCACCGGCCTCTTCCTCTTCGTGGTGACCCTCCGGTGCAACCATGTCTGCCCCTATTGCCAAGTCTCCCGTGTCAGCGAGGACAGGGAAGCCTTCGACATGACCGAGGAGATGGCCGAAAAGGCCCTCGACTTCACCTTCCGAACGCCTTCCTCCGGGATCAAGATCGAATTTCAAGGAGGGGAGCCGATGCTCAACTTCCCCTTGATCCAGTTCATCGTGCAGCGGGCAAAGGCCAAGAACCGCGCTGCGGGAAAAGACCTCCAGTTCGTAGCCGCGACCAACCTGTCCGTGGCTACCGACCAGATGTTGAAGTTCTGCGCCGAGGAGGAGATCCTCCTCTCCACCTCTCTCGACGGGCCCGCCGATTTGCACAACGCCAACCGCCCGAAACGGGGAAACAACTCCTACGAGTTGACCATCGAGGGGATTCGCAAGGCGAGGAAGGCTATCGGTCATCACAGAGTGGGCGCCCTGATGACAACCACCGAAAAATCGCTCCACCGTGTCCGAGACATCGTGGACACGTATGTCGCGCACGACTTTCACCAGATCTTCCTGAGGCCGCTGAGTCCCTATGGTGACGCAATCAGGACCAAAGCATTCGACCGGTACACGGCCGAACGGTGGGTGGAGTTCTACAAGGAGGGACTGGACTACATCCTCGACCGGAACAAGCGCGGCTACCCGATGAAGGAAGCCTACGCGAGCATTCTCCTCACCCGGATCCTCACCAACCACGGGACCGGCTTCGTGAACCTCCAGTCCCCCGCCGGAATCGGGATCGCAGGAATCGTCTTCAACTACGACGGCGACGTCTACGCCTCCGACGAAGGAAGGATGGCAGCGGAGCGAGGCGACAAGACCTTCCGCCTCGGTAACATTCTCTCCAACTCCTACGAGGAAATCATGCTCAGCGACAGCCTTCTGGAGCCGCTGGCCGCGAGCCTCCTAGAATCCGCCCCGATGTGCCACGAATGCGCTTTCCTCCCTTACTGCGGAGCGGATCCCGACTACCACCACGCCACCCAAGGCGACTTCCTAGGCCACAAGGCCTTCAGCGGATTCTGCGCCAAGAACATGGAGATCTTTCGCCACTTGATCGGGAAACTGGAGGCAGGGGGTGAGGATGCCGACATCCTGAGGTCTTGGACGTGATAGGCCATGATCCCCCTATTCGCCAAAAAACTTCCCGGTAACCACGAAGGCATCGCCAGCGGGGTCTTCCGGGTAACCGAAAACCTCCGTCTCCCCATCGCCGCCCGCTCCCAACACGCTCTGCTGCTGCGCAACGGCAACCAACCCGACGGGGAGTTCCCGCTTCACCTCTGCCTGCAGGACGCAACGACGATACCCCGCTCACTGCGACTGCCGGATTCGTTCTCTTACCTCAGCGAGGGCGATGTCCTGCGCTACCAGTCGCACGAACAAGCCGTCCGCGTCCTCTACCGAAAAACCTCACCACATAACAGTCTGCTGGTCACCGAACAGTGCAATCACTACTGCATCATGTGCTCGCAACCTCCACGCAAGATCGACGACTCCTACCTCGTCGACGAACTGCTCAACGCGATTCCCTTGATGTCCCAAGATACGGCATCCATCGGCATCACGGGCGGAGAACCGACCCTCTTGGGCGAGCGCTTCCTGGAAGTTCTTCGGAGCCTCAAATACAACCTGCCCGCCGCCTCGATCCACGTCCTATCCAACGGGAGGAACTTCACCAAGCTGGCCCTCTGCAAGGCCATCTCGGACCAGTGCCACCGGGACATCATGTTCGGCATCCCGATTTATTCAGCCACGCCGGAACGACACAACTTCGTGGTGCAGGCGACGAATGCATGGGACGAAACGATCGAAGGGATCCTCAATCTCAAGCGATACGGAATCCCGGTAGAAATCCGCGTCGTCCTCCACTCCCAGACCTGGGAAGGGCTTCCGGAACTGGCCGAGTTCCTTCGCAGGAATCTGACCATGGTCAACCAAGTCGCCTTCATGGGCTTAGAGAAAATGGGGTTCGGATCGGCCAACTGGAACTACCTCTTCGTGAACCCCCGCGAGTATTCGGTCGCGATCGACAAAGCCGTGCGGATCTTGGCCCGCGCCAGAATCCCCGTCTTTCTCTTCAATCTACCTTTGTGCATGATCCCTCCTCACCTCCACCCTTTTTCAAAGCAGAGCATTTCGGATTGGAAAAATGACTACCCCGAAGAATGCTCTTCCTGTAAGGCCAAGCCTCATTGCTGCGGGTTCTTCTCTAGCACAGCAGAGTTCTACAGAAAGCACGTCAAACCCATATTATGATCTTTAATACCCCTCCTAGCCGAACTTTCCTGTGCAGCGTAAATGTCAGGTCCCGGATGATTGCGTACTGCTTTTTGGAAGAGATGCGGATGGGAGTGTTGCCATGTTTTGAGGGTCTGAAGCGGGGTTTGATGGTTGAG
>NZ_CABFVA020000082.1 GCF_902143375.2 Methylacidimicrobium tartarophylax
GGCGCAGTTCAGGACCGCGAATAAAATTATGTGCCACCTCTTTTGATATGAATAACAGCTTAACGGCACTTCCATGACACATTATTTACGCTTGCGGTCGCCTCGATGCGGCATGATCGTCCGCGCATATGGGTTCGGTCCTAAAAGATATGCCAAGGTCGAGGTGCCTCGCCGAACAATCCGACGTTAATCAGGAACGAAGAGCCTGCGGGCCTCCCTCACCGAACTCCCGCTCCCTCTACTCTACACTCCCATCCTCGGCTCCTGCGATTCCAGCAAGATGGTTCGCGTCTTGTCTCGCTGACTTTTCGTCCGGAAGTTCGGCTAAGCCTCGCCAGGCATTCGTAGCGGCCGGAACTTATCGTGGTAGACCCGCTTGCGCTACCACCAGATTTATCGCCGGTCAGTTTGATGTGTTTCGCTCGGCGACGGAGAGAATAGAGCGCCGGGGCACGGTCAGCCGTCCGTTCTCAGATATTGGTAGAGGGTTTCGCGGCTGATGCCGAACTCGCGGGCGAGCTGTGCCTTCTTCTCGCCAGCAGCGGCGCGCCGGCGCAGTTCGGACACCCGCTCCGGAGACAGCGCCTTCTTGCGACCCCGATAGGCCCCCCGCTGCCTGGCAAGTGCGATGCCCTCGCGCTGCCGCTCGCGGATCAAGGCTCGCTCGAACTCGGCGAACGCTCCCATTACCGATAGCATCAGGTGCGCCATCGGCGAGTCCTCGCCGGTGAAGATCAGGCTCTCTTTGACGAACTCGATCCGCACGCCGCGCTGGGTGAGCTTCTGCACCAGTCGTCGCAGGTCGTCGAGGTTGCGCGCCAGCCGGTCCATACTGTGCACGACCACCGTGTCGCCCCCGCGAACGAAGGCAATCAGCCGTTCCAACTCGGGACGCTGTGTGTCCTTGCCCGATGCCTTATCGGTGAACAGCCGATCCACCAAAACATGCTCAAGTTGGCGTTCCGGATTCTGGTCGAAGCTGCTGACGCGGACGTAGCCGATGCGCTGACCGTGCAAGGTGCCCTCCTCAGGGAAATGTGTCAGGAAGACATCTATGACCTTTGACGGTATGTGTCAATCTTTTCAGAAATTGACTCTATTCTGACGCTATTTCGCCGCTCTGCCTGGCGCCAGTTTAGGGTATACTACAACTGGACACACCGACCGGCACCCTGAGCGCGGCACGGGCTTCGGCGCACATGTCAAAGTCTCGGCGTACGATTTTTTCCGTTTTCTCTGTTCGCCCCTTTTCATTAGCAAGCCTACGAGACAGAAATGGATCGAGATGTTGCCGCAACGCCCGGATCGGTTGCCGACACGGGGTCAAAGAGAAGTAGATTAGCTCCATCGCTGCCTTGAGCTGGAAAACAGCAAAGACTGGCACAGCCTTTTGACGGTTTCCCAGGCCTGGGTGAAGGCATATCCCGCCAGCGCAGTGGCTTGGTGCATCCTGGGTCTTGCGTACAGCCGAACCGATCGACCTGCTGAGGCGATTGACGCTTGGCGCGAGGCCTTGAAGATCAATCCGCAAGATGAGAAGGCTTGGTATAACGTAGGCATTACCCATAAGCTAGCCGGTGAGCATGACCAAGTGATAGACTAACTTGCGGGGATCACGAAAACCGCCCTGCGTTCGTTTGGGCATGGAGAAAACGTAGACCGACCATGTCGCATGCAGCAGCACCGCAAAACTTCAGTTCCCCGAACAATCGCCGAACTTTGACCCGAACGAGGTGCTTCAGGTGCTCATGCCAGCTGCGACTACTTTCTCTGAGCCCGGCCCATACACGGCTCTGATTCTCGTGGATGACGAAAAAGCAGGGACGGCGTCGCTTCGGGTGGAGCCATTGACAGTCGTGGGTCCACGGCCGACGGGAAAAACTCCATGACGAAACATCTCCTTCTCCACGGCGAACAGCTGGAGCAGACGACGGGGATCGGAAAAAAGCCGATCTTCCATATGGCTTTCTGCCCGGCAATGGAAATTCACGGCTGGCGTTTTTCAATTGCAGTGGCGAAGCTCGGTGCGCTCCAGCTCGTGGGAGAGCAAGCCGATGGGAGCTTTAAGCTCCGTCGCCGTTCAGCCGACCTAGCATTGCGGAGCCCCCCCCGTTGGCCTCGATAGAGATCTTCATCGGCGCGCCGATTGAGTATGCTTCCGAGCGTGCCACGCTGAAGCACGCCTGTGAATTTCTGTCAGGGCATGGTATTCCAGCCGTCATCCTTGCGAATGTGAATCTTGGCGACCGGCAGGTCGATCTCGTCATCGCGATTGACCACGCCGCGCTGGTCATCGAGTCAAAAGGCTTCACTTCGGCCTTGCGCGGAGGATATAACGGCGATTGGGAAACTCGACTTGCTTCCGGTGCCTGGAAAAAATTCAGAAATCCATATCTCCAGGCCCTCAGCGAGAAGATGGCGCTGCGTGATGCGATGCGAATCTTCGCCGGGGCCGAAGTTCCTTATCCGGGCGCGGCCCTGGTCTTCGTTCCAGCCGTTCCTCCCGGTTCGACGATCAAGCGGGGTAATTTGAAGGTTTCGATCGGCGGCCTCGATGAACTTCCGGCGTTTATCACATCGATGAAGCGAGACGGGTGGCCATTGGATCAGTGGCGCGCCTTCGCGGCCCAACATCGGTTGCTCCCGGCACCATCAATCGACGCGGCCTTGAGCCTGCAATTGCTCGACGCCGAGCAGTTGCTCGGCGCCTACCGTGAAGCATTCATGCGAACCTACGGCGGAGCTGCGTCTGAGATGGTCCCCATGTTGTGCGTTTGCGAAGGCGAAGAGCTTTCGTCGGAGGTCGTGCTGGACCGCTCCGTGCAGGGCGACAACGTGTTGCTGACGGGGCCTTCAGGATGCGGCAAGAGCCTGCTCTCCTACCGCATCGGGCTCGCCGGGTTGGCGCGCGGAAACGTGCCGATCATTGTGCCGGCGAAAGACTTTGAAGAAAACTTCCGCGATGTGGTGAATCGCGAGGCCGCCTTGCTCGAGGCGGAGTCTGCGGGCGCGGTGATTTCCGCTGCACGGCGGCTGAACCGCCGACTTATGCTTGTCGTGGACGGCTACAACGAATGCATGCCAGGGGAACGACAGCGCTTGACGCGAAGTATTGCTGCGGCCGTGAAACGGTATGATGCGCAAGCCGTCATCTCCAGTAGGATGCCGCTTGAGCGCGGCGATCTTCTACCCTCACGAAGCTACGCGGTGCAGATTCCCGACACCAAAACAAAACTGGCCATCGCGCAACAGGCGGCCGGCGGCGTTTCTGCCGAACCGTTTGAGGAATTGCTCGGCTCCGTCGCAAGCGGTCTTGAAGCGAAGATGATCGGGCAGTTGGGACAGCAGTTGCCGCCCGACACCAGTAAGTATGGCCTGTTTGATGCCTATGTCCGCGAGCGACTCGGCTCTGCCGCTTCCGATGGCATTCGCGCTCTGTCCCGCATCGCCGGAATGATGACCGAGCGCATAACTTTCGGCCTTTCGGTCCGGGAGCTAGACCGCCTGTCAGATAGAGAAGGGATATCAGGCGCTTTATTGCAGAAGCTTGCAGACGCAAACATTCTAGGCAGGCGTGGTGACCGGGTGAGTTTCAGCCACGAAATGTTCCTCAACGTATTCGCGGCCGAAGCGATCATCCGGCGCGCGGACGACGATCCTGAAGCGGTGGTGACGGCACTGCGGTTGCCGCAGCATCTTGAGATGAAACCGTTCGTACTGGGAGCGATCGACGATAACAGCTTCCGGCGTCAGGTGTTGCCGCAGCTATCAGACGAGCGGGTAATCCGGGCGTGCCTGGCAGGCCAATGCGGACCCGATGCGCGGCTCTGGGCAAACGAGCGCTGCGATGAGGTACTTGCGCGGGTCGGCCAGGAAATTGAGAGCGTGCAGTTTGACGTTTCCGACGAGTTCATGTGGCACGTGCAAGCAAAACCAGAGACGGTTCAGTCGTGGTCTGCGCAGGATCGTGCCATCCTTGCAGTTATTCCGGACGAGCTGATAGCGGGCCGCCGTCTCGATGAGTTGCTCAGTCTCATAGGAAAAATGGATGATCGGTTGGAGGAAGAACACCGCAGATTGCTTGATCAAGCCAGGGAAAAGAAGCTTGGTCTGCGAACGGGCCTCTATGCGGTCTGCTATGCGGACGTCATGATGCCCAAAATTGGGCTTTCGTGCATTTGCAGTCCCATTGGGAAAGGTCTCCTCTACAGCGGACCAAAGGTCGCAGCGAATGCGAACCTGCTCGGGCGGTTGCAGTCGGAAGCCTTGAGCCCTGGCCAGATTGGTCTGCTGATCGAACTCGACAGGTATTCCGAACGCGACGCGCCCTCAATCGGAACGATCCTTCCCGGAATTCTCGTTCGAATGTGGCCGAAGGCCACCCGCCATCTGCGGCTCGGGTTGATGCGTGCGGCGGAGAGGAGCGCCCACGCATTAAATGACGATGAGCGGCGCGCATTGATTGCCGCCATCAAGGCAACGTGCATGACCAATAGCGGCTTGGACTACTGTGGAAGGCTTGATGCGCTCAAATCTCTCGGCGCGCTCGACGACGATCAGGAAGAACATGTCGCGACCGTTAGAGCAGAGATGAACGAGGTGTTGGCCGACAGGGACAATCCTGATTCATGGAGGCGTGCGGCCGGCCTATGGAACGCGCAATTCGATCATCCCTATGATGGTGCGTATTGGGAAGGCTGGTACGACCTTTCCGGCGACGACCGCAAGGTCTTGCAGGTGATGGCCGCGAAGAGCGTCGATTGCGACTCGATGTTCACACCCTCCTTGATCGCGGAGGTCGCATCACATTCGGAACCGGCCGTCGCACCAATCATTGAGCGCTTCACAGGATTGCCGCCCAAGAAGAATCCATTCTTTCACGACAGCATTCGCACGTTCGCAATGGCCCATGTGGCGCTCGCGCGCCTGCGCTGCCCTTTGCCTGACCGTTCGGCCGAAGCGGTCTCTGCGGCGGACCATGCGCTATTGGCTTCCGGCCGGCTGCTCTACTGGCTGCATCGCGACGACCTTCCATTGTCGGAACGCAAGTCGAATTGTGCAGCCCCACTCGCCATCCTATCGCGGCATGAAACCGGTGTCGCGGCTGCCGTCGTCGGGGAATTCTTGATGTCGGACCTCATTGAAAAAGCGAGACCGCTTGCGGGCTCGGAGCCGATTGTGACCTCTTTTGGACAATTCTTCCCTGATGAGATCGCAGCGATTTACCGGGCGGCCCTTGAAAAGTCGACCCTTCAATCCGGCTATTTCGAGTTTTTCCGCATTGAAGACGTGATTGCAAAGGCTTTAGTGAATGTGGGGCGGTACGGTAGTGCGAGCGACATTCCGCTGCTTCGATCTTGGTCAATCCATTCTGATCTGGGGCGCTTCGCGATACAGGCGATCAGGGAGATTGAAGAAGCACCCGGCCAGATGAAGTTACGTGCCAAGGGATAGAGGCGGGCGGGCGAACGCGATCGACAGACAACGCGGGATGCCAGCCCTTCGCGCCACCGAAAAGCTCATTGGCCCAAGAGATTAAAACGCCCTAACTAGAGGCGAAGCAACGCCAGCAGAGCTTGCCTGACCGCTCGGGTAGACCAGCCAAGGCCGCTAATGCCCGTGGACGTTCACCGTATCATGGTTGAGGACCGAATAGGTGAGATAGAGAAAAGAATCCGGCCAGGGTGGCCACCTAGTGGAAATTCTTCTCGAATGGCTTCCCCTGCTTTTCGAAAGAGTCACTCTCCTGTTCCTTCGGGTCCTCGGTGGGATCATGACGGTTCATGGTGTCATGATCGAGCCTCGAGAAGCCACAAACGGCTTGAGGCGCTGCACCGGCGGGCAGCGTGCTAGGGCTTTTTGGGAGATGGCTTCGCGCCAGCCTCAGTCTTGAACTCCTTGAACTCAGGGACAACGTACCGATGCCCGTTTTCGTCGGTCACGTCCCGGTAACTGTACATGCTAGGGTATTTTGCGCGGACGCATGGCTCCTTGGAACCATCGGGGGCCGTGCAAACTCCCCAGACCAGCCGCCCATGCAGCCCGGCTGCCCGATCCAGTTGAGCGAGCTTCTCTTTCATTTCGCTGATCTTGGCTTGCTCATTAAGCTTGTCGTTGAACACCTTTGAGGACTCCCGCTTAAGATCGGCGAGCGCCTCTTCTTTGTTTTGGAGTTCTTCTGCCAAGCTCTCCGCCTTGTGTGAGAGCACGCCGACGGCCACCAAGCCGACTAGCATCAGGCCGGCGAACGCCGCCATCACCTGCCATGACGTCTTTTTGTCTGCCGCTCGGTTGGCTTTTATGGCCGCTTCTTCTGCCTTGGCTGCCTTGACTCTCTCCTGGTACTTCGCCGCTTCCCTCTCCGCCGCTTCGAGCCGCTTGACCGCTCCCGCTGTTAAACTCTCGATAGACTGCGCGGCCTGGGCCGTGAGGGACTGAATTTCAGCAGACGCTTGAGCGGCGGACCTGCCGACCGCCGCGATCGCTGCCCGCTCTACCGCTCCCGGAATGGCCGCAAGCGTGCTGTTGGCCGTGGCGAGCAGTTGTTGCGCGGCCTTGACGACATTGTTGGACGTTGCTTCGTAGGCTTGGAGCGCCTTGGCCCGCTCCTTGGTTTCCTCGAAAAGATCAACGGCGATATTCTCTAACTCGGCTTCTTTCATGCCCGTCTCCATCGCTCTAGCTCGCGGTCGGCCAGATAGCTCGCCGCGAGATACCACGTCGCCCCTTCCTGCGGCCGCTCGCATCCCTCCGCCTTCGCCCATGCGATCAACCGGGCAGGGTTCGCGCCGCTTTCGTAAGCGAGCCTATTGATAACTTGGCCTTTCATTTCGTCATATCCACGTTCCAGCGTGCGGGCCTCCGGCGTCGGTTGAACCGGGATCAACGGGCGATCAGGCTTCGCACCTTCCCGCCGCCGCTCCGCGTCATTCGAGGGATAGGTTTGCACTCTCCTTCGTCTCCTCCTGCTTTTCTTGGCGAGTCTTCTTTGACGCTTTACGTCTTTTTGCACTCGCCCGTCGCAAGTAGTCTCGCAGAGTCCTAGGTGTTACTTCCAATCCACGCTGTCCAAGCCACTCCGCGAGCATTTCCCGAGTCCAGCCCTCTTTTAGCTTGGCGTAAAGAGAAGGACGAAGATAGCCGATAGCTTGCGCAAGCCTCATCTCATTTTCTGCACGAGCCGGCTCGGCTTCAAGTTGGCGTTTAATATCGTCTAGTTTGTCTATTTTATACGTCTTAAATGTCGTCATAAGTGAGTCGAATATCACAGAGAATAGGCGAGGTCAACGCCTTTGGACGTTTTGCGATCATCGGAAAACCGACTGCGGGCGGATCGGCCTGCTGCAGCCGATTTGATTAAGTCGAGACATTGAGCGTGTAAAGCGTTGATTTAGTGGCACATAGCTTCGCTCTACCCGCAAAGCGGGAGTATTGCGTTCTCAACAATTTTCTGGAAGTCATGCGAGGGCCCTGTATCCTCAAGGGGTGATCAAGCCGTTTGCTCTAAAGGGAAAGTCCAAAGGAGCAGCACAGCACCTAACGGCTCACTTCCAAGCTGACTACTATGGACAAGAGATTGGCGAGTGGGGGGGCAAGCTGGCAGAAGAGCTTGGACTAAAGGGCAAGGTAGAGGCAGGGGACAAGCGTTTCGTCCAAATGCTCCAAGGGAAGCACGCGGGCAAGCCTCTCACGATCCGGGGGGAACAAACCGAGCGGACGGCCTACGACATCAACCTGACCTGCCCGAAGTCCGTCTCGATCATGGCCGAGTTCGATCCGCGCATAAAGCAGGCGTTCCGCGAGGCTTCGCGGGAGGCGTTCGGCGAGCTTGAGAAATGGGCTGCCCGCCGTGTCCGAGACGGCGGGAACCATGAGACCAAGAATAGCCGAGTGACCGGCAACCTCGCGGCGGCCCTATTTTTTCACGATACGAACCGGGACATTGATCCGCACCTGCATTGTCATTGCGTGGTCGCAAACGCCACGCGAGGCGAGGGCGGGCGCGTCTATGCCCTCGAAACCTCCGAGATTTTTGCTCAAATGACCTACCTGGGCCGGGTGCAGGAAAGCCTCTTGGCACGGAAGGTCGCGGCCCTGGGCTATCGGGTCGAGACGATCCAGGAGAAGGGCAAGGTCAAGACTTGGCGGATCGGGGGCGTCTCGGCGGAGATGGAAACCCGGTTCTCCCGGGGATCGAAGCGGGTCGAGCAGGAGGCGCAGAAGGAGCTTGCCCGTCGAAAAGCCCTGCTCGCGGTCCATGCGCGGGAGGCTCCCGGCATGTCCGTTTATGACTGGCTCAAGGCTCGGGGAGACTGCCCTTGGTCTGACCTGTCCGCACAAACCCTCTCGGTTCGGGAGAGGGACGTGGTTGAGCGAAACACCCGGCCCCGCAAGCTCGAATTGACGGTGGAGGAACGGAAGGAGCGCGTCTTGGAGCGGATGCCGCCCGAAGTCCAATACCGGCTGCACGAGCTTGTGGGCCACGCATCGCGGATCGGGCCGAAGTTCTGCCAGCAAAGCGACGGGATGGCGTTTGAGCGGACCAGGGACCGGCTCATGGAACGCAAGTCCGAGGTCTCGGCAGCCGAGTTCATTGCGGAGGCCCTGCGGCATGATCCCCTGGCCGACTACCGGCAGCTAGGCCGGGAAGTTGAGTCCGGCATGGTCCGGCTCCACGGCGAGGGCCTGGGCGCACGCATAACCACGCAAGCCACCATGGAGCGCGAGGCGGCAAGCGTGCAAATGGCCGAGGCCCGCATGGGACCGGCGCTTGCTCCTGATGCGGATTTCGCAAGCTGGCGGGGCGTAATGGGGCAGAAGCTAGGCGAGGATCAGAAGCGGGCGCTTGAAATGGTGGCCCGGACGGATCGGATGGCCGCGGTCATCCAGGGCGACGCCGGGACCGGCAAGACTACTTCGATGATGGCTCTGCGCGACGTGTTGGCGGCTCGCGGCCTCGATGTCGAATTTCTTTCTCCGCAACTTTCCGGGGTGGCCGCTCTCAAGTCCGATGGGCTGCCCGCTCGCACGGTGGCGAGCTTCTTGCAGACCAAGGAACCGACTTCGGCAAAGCTTCTCGTGGTCGATGAAGCAGGCTTGATCGGGTCCATAGACGGCTACCGGCTTCTCGGGGCTGCCCGAGCGTCCGGGGCGCGGGTGCTCTTCGTCGGCGATACGAAGCAGAATCTCCCTGTGGCGGAGGGAGATTTCCTGCGGCTGCTCGAAGTACACAGCAAAATTGACCGGGCGCGATTGAGTGAGATTCGGCGGCAGCGCGATCCCGAGGTTCGGGCCTGGGTCGGCATGGTGGCCGATGGGAAGGTTAAGGAGGCCCTGACCGCGCTCCGCGACGGCGAGCTAGGGGAAAGGGGAACCATCGTCGAGCGGGGCGACTACCTGGAAGAAGCGGCCAGGCGCTATGTGAACGCCATAGAGAAAGGCGGCTCCGCGTTCTGCATCGCTCGCACCTGGGACGAGCTTGACCAAATTTCCTCAAGCGTGCGCGAGGGCCTGCGCGAGCGAGGAAAACTCGGGGAGGGTGTCGAGCGCATGGCTCTCCGCTCCTACGGTTGGACCAAGGCGGAGCTCGTCGATCTGTCCAGGTACGAGGCGGGCATGGGGGTTTCGGTCAAGGGCGAGACTTGGGAGGTTGAGGAAGTCACAAAGCAAGGGCTGGTGCTCTCGAACGGGCAGACGGTCGATCCTCGTCGGTCGCCGGTGCTGATCGCGGGCAAGCTCCGGCAACTGGATGTCGCCCCCGGCGACGAACTCCTTATCCGAGAGTCTCATCGCGGGGCCGAGCTCGTGAATAATGAGGTCGTGCGGGTCAAAGAGGTCCTGGGCGATGGGTCAATCAAGACGGCGGACGGGCGCTTAATCCCGCGAGAGTTTGCCTCTCTGGAATATGCCTACGCGAGAACGGCGCAGAGCATCCAAGGGCCTGCGGCGGACCGCGCGATCTTGGCGGTCGGCCAGGGATGGTCGGACAATAATTTCTACGTCGGCGTGAGTCGGGCGAGGGCATCCGTCGAGGTCGTGACTCCCTCCGCCGAGGCCCTGGCACAGAGCCGGGGAGGTTGGGCGCAGCGCAATCTCGCGCATGATCTCCTGCGGCAGCGGCAAGACTCTTGGCACTCGCGGATGAAAGAGGTTCGCCGCGAGATGGCCGGGAAACTGCAAGAGGCGGCGGAGTACGCCAAGGAAAAAATCGCGGAGGTAGTCACCTGGGCGAAAGAGCGCATGGGGATTCGGGAGCGGCCCGATCTGGTTGCGCAGTTCAGCGAGCGGCCCAGGGCGGTGTCGCCGGAGCGGTGGGCCGAGGCCCAGGCGAGGCTTGCAAAACGGCTGGCCGAGCGGCAGCAGCAGCGGGTAGAGGCGAAGCAGCGGCGCATCGAGGAGTTAAAGCGGAAGCAGGAAGAGAGGCTTAAGGCCAGGACCGAAGAAAAGCTCGATGCGGGGAGGCCCCTGGCTCCGCCGCGCTTCGTCGGCAAGCTGTTCAAGGAAGCGATGGCCGAGCGAAAGGCGTTGGAAACCACGCAAGGGCAGAGGCCGCTCACCGAGGCCGAGCGGAAGAAGCTCGAAAGACTCCAAGCGAACACCTCGCCGGTGCGATGGAGCCAGCGCGTCCGCCACCTGGAAGGACGAGTTGCCGAACTCGAACGGTCGGCGAAGCGGGGAGGCCCGGACGGGGAGAAAGCGGCAAAGAGCTTGGAGACGACGCGGGAAGAGTTGCAGTGTGCGTTGAAGGGCGAAGAACCAGCATGGAAGGTGCGGCAGCGCGAGGCAGATAAGTTGCGGCAAAAAAGTCCGGGGCTTGGGCCGGTGAAGACGCGCGGCGGGTACACCATGGAGCCCGGACGTGACTACGGCCCATATATCCCGCCTCCAACGATCGACGGCCCGGAACGCGGCATGAGTATGGGCCTCTAGCCGGGTCCCAGGGCCGCAAGCTGCGCCCTGGCCTTGGCGATGGGCCCGGGCTGTATGACCTGGATGGGGCGGAAGGGACGAGTTGCCGCAATCGGGTCCGGGGCTTGGCGAACGTCCCAGGGCTGGAGAACGTCGATTGAGGTTTTCGACCAGAGAGAGACGGCGTAACCGGGCAGGTTCTGGATTGGCTTCTTTCCGTGGCGTCCACGCCACTCGGCATGAGCTTTTGCCGTCGTTAGGCACTCGACCAGTCTCGCCAAGACATTCGCGGTCTGCACGACGTAGGCCTCCGCCATGCGATGCGGAAGGCTGTCTGAACTGCCGAGAGGCTTTTCTTTGGCGTTTCCTGGTGCCCTACCCCGCCCGAGCCTGCCCGGCGGTGAGGGCTTTCTGAGAGCCGCGACGCCGCAGGCGGCAACTGGCCCCCCCTGAGTCCTGGGGCCAGTTGAGCGGCGACCCCTCCGCTAAAGCAGCCGACGTGAAGCCTTTGGCGGCGCGGTCGGCTGCCTGTTGTTTGAACCTTTGCGAGCAATAGCGAGCCTCGATGTCTGGCTGGAGGGGGAGCCGACGCGAAGCGTTCGGGGGAACCGCGCAGCGGTGCCCCTCTTTCAGAGGTGGAAAAGCGGGTTTTTCACCGCGCTACGCCTCCTTATTACCGGTTATCTTCTCTATCGGTTAATACCTACCGGAGAACCTACCGGTTTAGGGGGGGTCCGATTTAACGGAGAAAGGGGGGTCCGATTTAACGGAGAAAGGGGGGTCCGATTTATCGAAAGGGGGGGTCCGATTTATCGTGAATAACTTTCCCAATTCGCCGACTTGTTCACGCTCCCCTGCACTTCTGGATTGGAGGAGGCGAACCAATAAGCAGCAGCCCGCCAGTGACTGGCTTCACCTTAGCTTGCGGGTAGACCGCCAACACCTTTTGCAATGCGGGCAAGAACTTCTTCTTAAAGTCCTTATCGGCATCCTTCCCGGTGTATTCCTGCGCGAACTGCTCGCGTAGGGCTTTCCAGTGCAGTGTCACGCCTCGGCCTTCCATGCGGTGCAGCCGGTGTGCGAGCCAACAATACACGTCCAGAGCAAGCGCGGAGCCCTTCAAAGCATGCAGGGCGCGATTGTCGAGCGGCACTGCACTTTGGAGAAGCGAGCTGTAGTAATCCTCGGACAAGATCATGGTGCCCGGCCACAAGGTGCGTTGCCTCCTATCTCTGTTCGTCAGCCACGCGTCGAACTGCTGCACCGGCTGGCCGTTGTATGTTCGCCCCTTGAATCCGAGCTGGAGTCTGCACGCAGCCAGCGCGTGCATTTGTTTGCGCAGCGCCGCGTAGCGCGCGCCCTGATCGTCCATGCCCATAAGGCTGAGGAACTCCGATGCGCTGTCGCCAAGCCGAATCTCCCGTGTTCGGTGGCGGACGGCGAATGTGGACATCCACGCCAAAGCCAGGCGTGGCAGGACGCCGTAAGGGAGCGGCTGCTGGACTGGTCCGTTCCCCTCGTCCAACCAACCCGCCTGAAGGTTTACCCACGCTGCGCCGGATCGTCGCATGAACTCGCGTCCTTCCACCTTGGCGCGCGGCAAACCAACTTGGCATAAGACCGTATGGGTGAAAGCCAGGGAGTCGCCAAGCGGGGGGGCCGCAATCTCGGTCGCCGCATCGACTATCGTTTTGGTCAGGCTCTTCATGAACCCTGTTTCCGCAATCCATCGATGGATAGGCCGTGTTCGACGGCGCGGTGAATCGCCAAGTTGATGACGGCGGCGCGGGACTGGCCGATCTCGGCGGCCAACTCATCCACCTTCATCAAGAGCCCGGGCGCAATGGTTAGGCTGATTTGCTGCTTGTTTCCTTTGCGAACGCCCCTTGGCTTCGGCTCCGCATCCGGCGCGGCGGCAATGAAGGCTTCCGCATTTTTCGCTTTCGGTCGTGTGATCGCCATAGTCACCTTTCTTAACTTAGTTTGAATATTATTTTACCCTTCAAACAATGCGTTAACCAGTGCGGATAACTCGGCGCTCGCCTTTGGGTCCGGCGGCTTGAGCTCAAGGACGGAAAGCCCCGCACCGGCGGCATTGGCGAAAGCCTTCCGGCGGCGGATCGGAGTCGCCAGGTACGCGAACTGCGGCACGTCCGCCACCGCGGCCGAGGCCTCCGCGTTGTCCGAGGAGGCTTCCCCGGGATCGGCGCAGTTCAGGACCGCGAAGGCCCGCAGCCCGTCGCGGACGCTCCGGGCCTCGTCGACCAAAGCGGCAATATCGTTGAGAGCCCAAACGTCATAGCTGCGTGGCTGAAAGGGAACTAAAAGCACATCGGACAACACCAAGGCGGCCCGCAAAGAGGTTGAGTCGCGCCCACCCGCGTCGATCACCACATCATCGAACTTGCCTCGTTGTTGTTGGACCTGGGCCCGTAACGTCTGGCCGTCCGGATAGGTAGCGCACGCGATTCCTGGTTGGCGGCCCGATTCGGCACGAATGCTGATTGCGGTTTGCGCCGTGCCTTGCCGGTCACCGTCGATGAGCCAGACATCGCGGCCGGCCCAGGCCCGGGCGATCGCCAAGTTTACCGCGAGCGTTGTCTTGCCGACTCCGCCTTTCGTGTTGCCTACTGTGAGAATCATATGCCACCGATTTTGATATGAAATAGCTATGTATAAAGTTGCTTTGCAAGATTTATTTCAACGCTGATACACTCCTCTTTAACAAAGCGGAAAACATTGGCGGCCCGATTAGGTCCGCAACCACGTGAAACTCTGCTTCTTGGCTTTTTGGATGAATGCCCGCCTCCGGACCGAATGAGTGGTCAAGGCGCTCCGCCGCCTTCAGGCGATCCGCTTGATCCGACTCGCCCCGAACGGACTGCCTTTGATCGGGCTCTTCTCCAGGATCCCCGCCAACATCAACGCATTGCTCCAAAAGCTCGACCTGCTCCCGCTCTTCGCTCGCCCGCACAAATGGGCCATGTAGGCAGAACGACAAAGGTGGAAAGTGCTGCTGTAAGCACTTGCGATACTACACAGCGGAAGTTCAGCTACCAGCCGAACGGCGCTAGCCGCATTTGCACTCTGCCGCCACCACTGGCTCGGAATATAGTGGAGCAAGGCACATAGCGCGGAGTTCAAGGCGAAGGTGGGAATGGAAGCGATCCGGGGGTTGAAGACGCTCAACGAGATTGGCCAGCAGTACGGGGTGCATCCAGTCGTGGTCGGGCATTGGAAGAAAGAGCTCCTGGAGCGGGCGGCGACGATTTTTGAAGGGAAGCGTGGGCCGAAGCCAGCTGCGCATGCGGATGAAGATCGGCTGTATGGGGAGATTGGTCGGCTGAAGATGGAGCTGGACTGGCTTAAAAAAAAGTCCGGACTATGAGCAGCGAGGCACGGATAGGCTGGATAGAGCGAGAGGCGGAACTGGCGGTGGTGCGGCAATGCGAACTGGCAGGGGTGGCGCGGGCTACGTTCTACGGGCGGGGGGCGTCTGGCGAGCAAAGCGAGGAGGATTTGCTGCTATGCCGGCTGATGGATGAGGAATACACGCGGCGGCCGTTTTACGGCAGCCGGCGGATGGTGGTTTTTCTGGGGCGACTGGGATATGTCGCAAACCGCAAGCGGGTGCAGCGGTTGATGCGCCATATGGGGTTGGCTGGGATGGCGCCGGGGCCTTCGACGAGCGTGGGACATCCCGAGCAGGCAGTTTATCCCTACCTGCTGCGCGGCGTGGAGGCCAGCCGGCCCGATCAGGTTTGGAGTACCGACATTACGTACATCCAACTCCTGCGAGGTTTCGTTTATCTGGTGGCGATCATCGACTGGTACTCGCGGCGGGTACTGGGCTGGCGGATCAGCAACAGCCTGGACACCTCGTTCTGCGTCGATTGTCTGGAGGATGCGTTGGCTCTGCACGGGAAGCCGGAGATCTTCAACAGCGATCAGGGCTCACAGTTCACCAGCGCTACGTTCACTGGCATGCTCAAGGGCGCAGGCATTGCGATTAGCATGGATGGAAGGGGTCGAGCGTTGGACAATATTTTTGTCGAACGGCTCTGGCGCAGCCTCAAACATGAGGACGTGTATCTGAAGGGGTACGGCACGGTAGCCGAGTTGACGCACGGGCTGGCGGAGTATTTCGCCTTCTACAACGGCGAGCGTCCGCACCAGTCGCTGGGCTACCGAACACCGAACGCCGTTTACGCGGATGGCAACGGAGGAGGGGCCAGCATCCCGGATCATTTCGGCGGAACGCGGGGAGAACGCCCTCCTCCGCTACGCTGCGCAGGGCGTTCTCCCCGCGTAACAACAGGGCAGCGCTGTTCCGCTGCGACTGAAGGAATAGATGCAGCTTAAATTCGGAGGAAATCTGTCTTGCCATCGGGGTCCACTGAAGAAGACAGCGCCTTGAACGTCGTGACACGCGCTTGCATTGCCTATCGGCGCCGTACCAAACGACCGCGCTGCGGTGATTCGGAAGATCGACCAGTTCCTTGCGGCGATACGACCAAAACTTTATCGGGTAGCCTCAGCGTCAGAATGGATGGAGACAACTGGAATGTCAGTTACGCGACACATGGGTTTGGTCGGTTTCTCCATCGTGACCAACTCGTCGACCTTGGCGACTACAGCGGCCGCGACGTGAAGCGCATCTATCGGCGTCATATCGTACTGTGAGGCTAGGTTCAGAGCCGTTTTAGTCAGCTTATCCGACGTCGACACGTTATCGGCGGCATTGTCCAATATGTTCTTCATAAACTCGAGCTCTTCCTGCATGCCGTGGAACGTGGGTTTAGGAAGAACTTCGAGACGCAGATAATTGCTGACCACCAACGTCCGGTTCGGATCCTCCACCACCTTTAACGCACGCTCCATGACCTTCTCTTCACCTCGAAAAGCTGCGATCAGAACGCTGGCGTCAACGTAAGTTCGCTTGCTCTTCATCATCT
The DNA here is from genome assembly GCF_902143375.2 of Methylacidimicrobium tartarophylax. Lineage (GTDB taxonomy): Bacteria > Verrucomicrobiota > Verrucomicrobiia > Methylacidiphilales > Methylacidiphilaceae > Methylacidimicrobium > Methylacidimicrobium tartarophylax. Next base: position 15,864 of record NZ_CABFVA020000082.1, read on the forward strand.
TCGAGTTCCCCTCTTCGACGCCTGACTTCTTCGAGAACTTCGTCTTCGGTCAGGAGCTTCATCCCTGCCTCAATCGCCTTTCTGCGAAGAGCCACAAGGCGTTGCCCCAACGGGGTACGCGGCACGAATCCTTCGGATGTTCCTCGAAAAGAGTTTTCATTCCCGACACTCGAGTAAGCGATGCCCCCAACATAAGTGAAAACCATTCTGTGAGCCACGCCACAATCGACAAGTGGAAGCGAACCTATGCACTCAGGAGGCAGCCGCGAAACACCCGAAGAAAGGACCTCCGCAGACGGGGGTCCTCCACGCAAGCAAACCAAGAGCTGGCTGGAACCGGGGGCTGACGGATAGCTTTGCTGCTGTGCCAACAACAACGCCCGCACCAATTCCCCAGAAAGATCCGCCTCAGCTTCGCTCAGCGGAGAGGAACTCGGCTCGAGTCTCTCGGTAGAGTGTCCAATAGGTCCCGAATCGCTCCAGGATCTCTTCCGCTCGGTCCTTAACCGGATGCTCCTTGTTGATGTTGCAGTGGAAGTTGCAGAAGATGACGATTCCATTGACCTTCTCTCCTCCCTCTTTCGTTAGTTCGCCGTCATCGAGTTGAAGATTCATTCTCGCCCCATCCAGCGAATAGGAGAAACGCAGCCCGACTCCACAAAGCTCCTTCTTTTGCTCGAGCCACGCGCCTTCCTTGAGAAACTGGCGCCTTAGGAAGCCGACCCCATCCGACGATAGTTCAACGAACGCGCGAAAGTTGATTCCCACTGCACTATATCGCGCATGCGGAAAAACTCCCACAAGGCCCTTGGCGATTTGTGCTACGGAGCTTTGTGCCGCATCGCCAGCAAGGAGACGGTCGGAAACTTGGAGGCGATCGGACAACGACAGGATCGAAACCCCGCTACCGAAAGCGACGGATGACACGGTGGGCGAATTCATGGACGGCGGCTGAGCGGCGATCTCCCACTCATCGGGGATGACCCTCTGCTTCTTTAGAAAATCTCCGTTGATGATTCCCGGACTCAAGCCGGCGCTGGCCAGAAGGACGACGACGCATTCGATCTCTTGCAACCCCTGCGGATCCCTTGGGTTATCGTTCATTCGCCTGCCCGCTTGTCGGAGATTGCCCTAGGAAGCGATTTGCTAAAGCGCGTTCGGCCTCCGTGCATTCTGGTCGGCGCATCCATTCCCGCACCAACCAGCCAGCATTAACTGGCGGCTCCCGGCGCGCATGGAGCGGAGCTCCGGAAATGCGCATAATAATGTCTGTGGGGCCATAAGAATTGCTCCCAACCCGGAGGACCACGCTGTCCTTCTCCTCGACCAACTCGACAGGCAGCCCGTCCGGGTACGCATAGACGATGGAGCGCATACGGCTTAACGTAGTCTTCCCCCTTAGACAGGAGCAACTCCGCTGCCATAGTCAACTGAATTTCCGTGGGGCATAACCGCATCTGAAGGCAGCAAAACACGTGGTCTTTTTGTTCTGCCTACAGGACTCACTTGCGGCTCTTCGCTGTGCGGAATGGATGGAGGGAGCAGATTTGCCATTGAGGGATGGCAAGAAATGGTGTTCTTGCCATCCGCCTTCGATGGATTTTGTGTCCGAACGATTCGCCGTCAAGGACACTTCGACTTCGTCGATCCTCCTTGATAGCGAATGGCTGCGGGCGCTGGCCAAGGTAGCACCCGTGAAAATCCGAACCATCCTCACCGATAACGGCAAGGAGTTCACCGATCGCGTCTTCGGCCAAGGAACCCATGAGTTTGACGCGC
>NZ_CABFVA020000083.1 GCF_902143375.2 Methylacidimicrobium tartarophylax
CGCCTTGCATCCAGGCCCATCCGCCGCGCCTCGGGTACGAACTTTGTGAGACATGCAGGCTAATCCGGTACGTATTGGGTCACCCAGAACAGGTGGGCAGGAGAGACGGCGGGATCCAGGCGGACGTAGTTACTCCCATCATGCCAAGTATAGCTCGCGTCGGCGAGCAGGTCGTTGACTTGAAAGGGCTTTCGGGGGTCGATGCGAAACTCCTCGGCCGGGAAGCGGACCCATCCCGATTGGGGTTGGGCGTCCATGTTGACGACGACGAGAATCACATCGCCGCAGTCGGAACTCGCCTTGGCATAGGGGAGAAGCCGTGGGTTGTCGACCTCGCAAAAGCGGAGGTTGTTGGTTTCCTGCAAGGCTCGGTGTGTCTTCCGGATATGGTTGAGGCGAGCAATCTCGGCCTTGATATTCCCGGGTGCGTTCCAGTCCCAGTGGCGGAGCTGGTACTTTTCCGAGTCGAGATACTCCTCCTTCCCGGGCACCAGAGCCTCTCGAACGCAGAGCTCGAAGACCGGGCCGTAGAGGCCGTAGTTCGAGGAGAGCGTTGCAGCCAGGATCAGCCGCTGCAGGAAGGAAGAGCGAGATCCCTGCTGGAGGTAAACCGGGAGAATATCGGGAGTATTCGGCCAGAAGTTCGGCCGGAAGAACTCCCGAACGGGCGGGGAAGTCAGCTCGGTGAGATATTCCCGCAGTTCCGAAGGCGTCGCACGCCACGTAAAGTAGGTATAGCCCTGGGAGAAGCCGCACTTGGCCAGATGGTAGAGAATCTTGGGACGGGTAAAGGCTTCCGCGAGAAGAATTACGTCGGGATAGGCCGCCTTGAGATCGGCGATGAGCCATTCCCAGAATCCCATCGGCTTGGTGTGCGGGTTATCCACCCGGAAGATCCTCACTCCCTGCTCGATCCAAAAGACGAAGATGCTTCGGAGTTCTTCCCACAATGATCGCCACTCCGTACATTCAAAGTCGAAGGGGATGATGTCCTGGTACTTCTTGGGTGGGTTCTCTGCGTACTGAACGGTCCCATCCGGCCGCCATCGGAACCATTCGGGATGTTCTCGGACATAGGGATGGTCGGGGCTGCACTGAAAAGCGATGTCCAGGGCAACGTCCAAGCCGTACTCCTTGGCCCGCGCCTGCATGCGGTGGAAGTCTTCCCAGCTCCCGAGCTCGGGATGGATCGATTTGTGTCCTCCTTCCTTCGCGCCGATCGCCCAGGGGCTCCCCACGTCTTCCGGGCCGGAGATCGTGGCGTTGTTTTTCCCTTTCCGATAGAGGCGGCCGATCGGATGGATCGGGGGCAGATAGAGGACGTCGAAGCCGAGGGCGGCGATCTCCGGGAGCAGCCGCTCGCAATCCGCAAAGGTTCCGTGCCGGCCGGGTTCGGTCGCCCATGACCGGGGGAAGAGCTCATACCAAGAGCTGAAGAGGGCCTTAGGAGGATCGACGAGGATCTTTCGCGCGGCGGGCGCCTCGGAAGCCAAGCTTCGGTCAGGATAGCGCCGAGCGAGTTCGGCTAAGGCGGGATTCCGAGCGACGAGCCCCCGCTCTTCGATGGGCAGGGAGCGGTTGCGCAGAAGGGCGGCCCATTCCTGGAGCCGCTTCGCCTCGGGCTTCGGCGCCCGAAGCGCCGCCGCGTCGAGCAGGTCGGCACCGAGGGAAAGTTCGACGCTGATCTCTTGTCCGCCGTCGGCCTTTTTATGGAAGCCTTCGAGCCAGGTCACAAAATGATCCACCCAGGCGACGACCTGGCATTCATAGAAGCCGAGCTTTTCTAGGAGAAACTCCGCTTGCCATTCGTCGTTGCCGAGCTCGCGCATCGGCAACTCGCGCCACTCGGGCTCCGCCTGATGGCGATAGCGGAGTCGAACGTCGGTGCGATCGTGGCCATCGCAAAAGACGTGAGCCTGTAGACGAAGCGTTTCGCCGAGAGCCCGCTTTACCGGGAACCGGGCGTCGTCGATTTCCGGGAGAAGGCGGTGGATCACCACGCGCCTTCTCCCGTCGGTGGGCCAGGAACGAGTTTTCATAGCTGCCGAGAAAGACCGGGTCTTGAACGAGTGGGTCATCCCAATACTCAGAACCGACCTCTATTGAGAGGAGGGAAAAAAGAACCGGGCAAGCAGAAAAACGTTGAGTCCGATGACTAGGACGCTGATGAGCCATCCGGCCATGCCCGTCCAGAGCGAATTGCGCAGAGGCCCCATCCAGCGGCTGCTTTGGGTAAAGAGGAGGAGGGGGATCAGCGCGAAGGCGATGCCGAAGCTCAAGACGACTTGCGAGGCCACGAGAAGATGCGTCACATCGGCCCCCAGGGAAATGGCCAGGATCGCCGGCAGCATCGTGATCAGACGTCGAACCCAGATGGGAATGGCAAAGCCGACGAATCCCTCCATGATCACTTGCCCCGCAAGGGTCCCCACGGCGGACGAGGAGAGGCCGGAGGCGAGCAGGGACAACGCGAAGGCCGCCGCGGCGAGCTGCCCGAGCAGGGGCCAGAGGGCGTGATAGGCTTGGGTGATGCTGTTCCCCTCGGCCGGAGGAGATCCGGCAAAAGCAGCAGCCGACATGACCAGCATGGCCAGGTTGATCATGCCCGCGATCGTCATCGCCAGGGAGACGTCGAGTTGCGAAAGGCGGATCAGTTTCCGCTTTTCCTCGATCCGCCGGACGGGAATGCGTCGCTGGGTGAGGGCCGAATGGAGATAGATCGCATGCGGCATCACGGTGGCTCCCATGATTCCCGCAGCCAAGTAGGCTCCGTCGGCGCCGGGAAGACTGGGGAAAAGAAGACCGTGGAGGGTTGCCGAGGGCGAGGGATGGATCCAGAAGAGCTCGAAGGCATAGCAGAGCGCGATGAACCCGACGAAGAGCGTCAACAGGACCTCCAGGTAGCGAAAGCCGCGCGGCCGCAGCCCTAGGATCAGGAAGGAGAGCGCGCCGGTCAGGAGGGCGCCGACTCCCAGCGGAATGCCGAAGAGCAGCTGGAAGCCGAGGGAGGCTCCCAGGAACTCCGCCAGATCGGTGGCGATCGCCATCAGCTCGGCCTGCAGCCAGTAGGCAAGACGGAAAAGAGGATGCGGGAGGACATCGCGGATGCATTCGGGGAGATTTTTCCCCGTGACGATGCCGAGCTTAGCGGAGAGACCTTGCACGAACATGGCGATGAGGTTCGACCAGAGCACCACCCAGAGGAGCTGATAGCCATGCCGCGTTCCACTCTCGATATTCGTTGCATAATTGCCCGGGTCGATATAGGCGATTGCCGCGATAAAGGCGGGCCCCAGGAAAGGAACATATCGGCCGACTCTCCCGGTCGATTCACTGGAGAGCACGGCTCCGGCTCCCTCCCTTACCCAGGTATCCCATCCACCCGTGGGCGGCGGCTCAATCGGCTTTGGACTCCACAGCGTTCCTCCCGGGCGACGGGATGGATCATTGCTCATGGGTCACGGGTCGTCCGGCTCCTTCTCTCTTCTTCGGCGGCGTGGAGGAAGGGTGCGGGGCGACGTCGACCAAGAGGTGAGCGGCAAGAAGGGACGGGACGAGGAAGCGGCTCCCGCCGACCAGAAGCGAGATTCCATCGGGATGGATGCCGGCGACTTCGATCGCCCTGCCGGGAAGGAGATCGAGTCTCTCCACTAAGTTGAGCGCGTCCTGATCCTGCAAGGTCACCCGGCGAATGGTCCCCCGGCTCCCCTTGGGGAGGAGGGCCAGCGTCCTCAGATGCTGGTCTTCCTCCAAGGCCAACTCCCGTGTGGGGATCGGGTCCCCATGTGGATCCCGATCGGGATCGGCGAGCAGCTCGGCTACCTTTTGTTCGAAGCGCTCGCTGATCACATGCTCCAGCGCTTCGGCCTCCTCATGAACCTCGTCCCAGCGATAGCCGAGCGTCCGGGAAAGAAAAGCTTCCAGGAGGCGATGATGCCGCACGAGCTCGACTGCGATCCGTCGGCCCGTTTCGGTCAAATGGACCGCCCGATAGGGGGCTCGTTCCACCAGGCCCTCTTCAGCGAGTCTCTTGAGCATTCCGGTCACCGAGGCCGGCCGGACCCCGATGCGTTCCGCCAAGAGCTGAGTCGTGGCACCCCGCGATGTGTCATTCAAAAGAAAGATCTGCTTCAAATAGTCTTGCTGCGAGGGGCTCAGGCTTGCCGAACCTTTGTAGGGTCCGGCTCCCTCGGCAGCAGCATTCATTCTTAGAAAAAAGTTAGCCGATCCTAATCGAGCTCGTCAATGGAAAGCGCTCCGGAGGGCTTCGGCCTAAACCATTTCAAGCATAGGGGAAATAGGGAGAGAGCTTTTCCGTCGAGAGCACAAGCGTTTCCGGTTGAGGGTGGGCGACGGCCAGAGCGCAAAAGGAGCCGTCCTCCCGAAGCCAGCTCTTGACGGTCCATGGGGTGCCGTCGGCCTCCGGAGGGTCGACGGTTTCCCAGCAGGACCCTTGGCGCTGGGCGAAGCGGAAGGAGCGGGGGGAGCGGTAGAGACCCATGCCACAGCCCTTGAGGAATGCTTCCTTTTTTGTCCACATCCGAAGAAACGCCGTGGTCTGCTCCTCGGGCGGCGAGGAGGCGACAGCCCATGCTTCTGCGGGTAAAAGAAAACGCCGGGCAAGCCGAAGAGGATCTTTGCGCGGGAGCCGGGCCTCGAGGTCGATCCCGACCGGGAAAGAGGCCACCGCGGCAATCCACCGGTCGTCCGAATGGGACAGGTTGAACCAGAGGCCGGACGAGTTGGGAAGCAGCGGCTTGCCCCAAGGGTTTCTCTGGAGGGGAACCTCTTCGGGGCGGACACCGATGTAGCCGGCGAGAAGGGTGCGCAAAACGGTTTCGCTGCGGAGAGCGTGGGGCCGGCCCGGAGGCCGCACGTTTTCTTCTCCGCCCACGGGAAGCATCGGAAGCCGTGAAGCGAAGAGATGAACGGTGGATGGGCCGGGGAGGGGTAGAGCCATCGGAACGGATCGACCTATCGTCCGGGGATTGCTTGCGGGCAAGCTCTTTTGCCGGATTCGCTTGAAAGCCGCTCCCCCCGCATGGGAACTTACCCATGCCCCCGGTGGAGAGACCGCGGGGAGGTGAGCCCGGTGCTCGAACGAATCTTTGCGTTTTCCCTTCGGCACAGAAGCGGAGTCCTGCTGGCCGTCGTCATCCTGGTCGGCTTTGGGATCTGGGCTGCTCTCCATCTGCCGATCGACGCCGTGCCTGACATCTCCACGGTCCAAGTCCAGGTCAACACGGCCGTCCCCTCCCTGGCTCCGGAGGAGATCGAAAAGCTTGTCACGATGCCGATGGAACGGGAGCTGACGGCGGTGCCGAACCTCGAGGAGATGCGCTCGATCAGCAAGTTCGGCCTTTCTCAGGTTACGCTGATCTTTCGGGACGGCACCGATGTCTACCGGAGTCGGCAACTGGTCAGCGAGCGGCTGCTTCGCGCCGTCGATCAGATTCCTCCCGGCCTTTCTCCCTCTCTTGCGCCGATTGCGACCGGCCTGGGCGAGATCTTCTTCTACACGCTCGACTACGGCGCGGAAGCCAAGCAAAAGCCCGCCACGCGCTTCGAGCAGCTCCTTGAGCTCAAGCTGCTCCAGGACTTCACGGTCAAGCCGATGCTTCGGATGGTGCCGGGGGTGATCGATGTCAACGTGATCGGAGGCTACGACAAGCAGGTCGTCATCATGCCGACTCCGGATCGGCTCACCCACTTGGGCATGACGGTTGCCGACCTCGCGGAGATCATCGGGAAAAACGTGGAGAATGTGGGGGGGAGCGTCATCCAATCGGCCGGGCAGCAGATCGTCGTGCGCGCCCCGACCCGGGTCGAGACGCTTTCGGACATCGAACGGCTTCCCCTCAAGTATCGGGCCGGCCCGTATCCCGTTCTCGTCCGGGACGTAGCGCGAGTCGCCGTCGGAGCAAGGATTCGGACGGGAGCGGCTACGGCCAACGGCGACGAGACCGTCTTGGGAACCGTCCTGATGCTCGTGGGTCAGAACAGCCGCATCGTCGCGCAGCGCGTTGCAGAAAAAATCCAAGAAATCCAGCGACGGCTTCCTGACGGCGTCGAGATTCATCCCGTCTACAATCGAGCCAAGGTGGTGGAGCGGACCATTCACACCGTTCGAAACAATCTGGCCGAAGGCGCGATGCTCGTGGCAGCCGTCCTCTTTCTCCTCTTGGGAAGCGGGAAAGCGGCCGCCGGGGTGGCATCGATCATCCCGCTCGCCTTTCTCGTTGCCCTCTGCGGCATGGTCGTCGGCGGGCTTTCCGGAAACTTGATGAGCCTGGGCGCCATCGACTTCGGACTAGTGGTCGAAGGGTCGGTCGTGGTCGTGGAGAACGGCATGCGTCGGCTGGCCGAGCAGAGCCACCTGCTGCGGAGGAACCTGACGGATGGAGAGCGGCGGAACCTGCTCCTGTCATCGTGCCGGGAAGTAGGCTCTTCGGTCTTCTTCGGTGTCGTGATCATCACCCTGGTCTATGTGCCGATCTTCGCGCTGACCGGGGTCGCCGGGAAGACCTTCCGTCCCATGGCGACCACGGTCATTTTCGCCTTGGTCGGCTCGCTGCTCCTGAGCTTTACCTTCATGCCCGCGCTCGCTTCCCTTCTCTTTTCCGGAGCCGTACGGGAAAAGGAGAGCTGGCTCGTTCGCCTCGCGAAGTGGATTTACCGTCCGATTCTCGAAGGAGCCATTCGGATCGGCCCGCTTGTGGTCCTGGTCGCCCTCGGGAGTTTTGCCTCCGCTCTCTGGCTTTTTCGGACGATGGGGGCCGACTTCATGCCGACCCTCGATGAAGGGGCCTATGCAATCAATGTCTACCGAGCCAATAGCGTCGGGCTCGAGGCGTCTGTGGGAATGGAGGAAAAGACCGAAGCGGTCGTGCGGCGGAAGATCCCGGAGGTAACCCACGTCTTCGGGCGGATCGGAGTTTCCGACATCGCCACCGATCCGGCGAGCCCGAATGAGGCCGATCTCTACGTCTTTTTCCGTCCGCGCGCCCAATGGCGAAAAGAACACGGAAAGCCGATCCGGAAGGAGACCCTCGAAGACGAAATCGGCCGAGCGATCCAGCTCCGGGTGCCTGGCCAGATGTTGATCTTCTCCCAACCGATCGAGAACCGCTTCAACGAGATGCTCCAGGGGGTACGTTCCGATGTGGCGATCAAGATCTTCGGCGAGGACTACGACCAGATCGAGAAGCTGGCCCGCCAGGTTCGGCGGATCGTCGGCTCGATCCGCGGGGTGAACAACATCGTTCTCGAATCCTCCGGTCGAGCGCCATCCTTGGAGTTTGTGCCCGACCGGGAGGCGATGGCCCGCTACAACGTCCAAGCGGCCGAAATCAACGACGCAATCGCCATTGGGCTGGGAGGAAAGCAGGTTGGGCTGCTCGTCGACGGGGTCCGCTGGTATCCCATCGTGGTTCGCTTCTCCGATCCGAACCGGGCGGAGCCCCTGAGGGCACTCCAGCTTCCGGTCCGCTCGGAGGCTGGTGGACTGATCCCGCTGCGGCAGGTTGTCTCCGCCCGGATGGTCGACCGTGTCCGCGCCTTCTTTCGGGAAAACGGAGTGCGGCGGCTGGCCGTCCTCGTCAACCTGGAGGATCGAGATATCGACTCCTTTGTGAACGAGGCCCGAGCTCGGATTGCGCGCGAAGTCGTCTTCCCCAAAGGATACTTCGTCGAATTCGGCGGACAGTACCGGAATCTCCAGGAAGCGCGGGCGCGCCTGGCCATCGTGGTGCCGATCGCCCTTTTCCTGATCTTTGTGCTCCTCTACCTCCATTCCCGGAGCCTGTGGCAGAGCCTTCTTCTTTTCCTGAGCGTGCCGCTCGCGGTGACGGGCGGAATCTTCTCCCTCTGGGCGAGCGGCATTCCCTTCAGCATTTCGGCCGCCGTCGGTTTCCTTGCCCTATCCGGGATCGCGGTGCTGGGAGCGCTCGTGCTCGTCTCCTTTTTTAATCGGCTTCTTGCCCAAGGACTTCCCCTTGAAGAGGCCATTCGGCGCGGCTGTCTCACCCGGCTTCGTCCGATTTTGACGACCGCCCTGGTCGCGAGCCTCGGTTTTCTGCCGATGGCGCTGGCGCAAGGTCCCGGAGCCGAGGTCCAGCGGCCGCTGGCCGTCGTCGTCATCGGAGGGGTGCTCTCTTCCACGGCTCTCAATCTTCTGCTGGTTCCCATCCTTTTCCGCTGGGGGGTCCAGCTCTTTGGATTTCCGCGAAATCCTCGCCGGCCGGACGAGGCGGAAGCCGGTGAATCGGCTGTTTCTCGCTAGCGGGAGTCCGCCTTCCCTCCTTTGCTGCGGTCACTGCGACACGCGATCCTGTGCCGGCGGCGCTTTGCTCTTTCGCTTCCGTCGCAACCACTTCTCTACCTCGACGGCCAGAGCGACGCCGAGGCCGCAGAGAATCGGATAGATCCAATAGCCTGGGTGGATCGGCACGGTGCCGAAGATCCGGTTCATGGCGGGATGGTAGGTGAACACCAATTGGAGGAAAGCCATGGCAAGCGCTCCCCCAAAAACCCACGGATTGGCGACGAACGCCCGCGGATGGGAGATCGGCCGTGTCAATAGATGGTCTCCCGTGATCATCTTCACCTCGATTCCGACGGCTTGACATCGGGCGACCGTGCGGATCGCCTCGGGCCGGGGGGAATCCTGCATTCCTTGCAGCCCTAGGAAAACTAGGCCGCCCGGAAGATCGGAGGAGGTGAGCGTGCTCTGCTCTGGAAGAAAGACCATTCGCGCAAACGCGAGCACCCGCAAAAGGCTGCTCGTCCTTTCCAGATTGGGCTTGGACGACCGGAAAAGATAGTTTCAAAAGGAGAAAGGGGGCAAAAATCGCCTTGCTCAACTCTTTGCCTGGGGCAACGCCTTTCCGAGAAGGTCGACGCCATTTTGTCGAAGCGATCGCAGCGCGGCGGCCGGATCGGAGCTGTCTTGCGGAAGAACCGCTTCCAAGAGGAAAACCCCGGAAAATTGACTTCGGCGCAGGGCGGTCAGCCAAGGCGGCCAGTCGATCTTTCCTTGCCCCGGGGGGAGATGATCGTCGTAGATCCCGCAATTGTCGTTGACGTGCAAGGCGATCACCCGGCCGGCAAGGATCTGGTAAAGCTCCTCCAGCCGCCAGGCGCGCCAGAAGGAGCAGTGGCCGGTGTCGAAGCAGAGCCCGACCTCCGTCTTCGGATAAGGGGCGACCAGATCGAGGAGGAGGTAGGGATCGGCGGTGAAGAGGTGGGGCAGGAGAGTTTCGACGGCCACCGCGACACCGCTCGAGCGAGCCGGTTGGCGGAGATGGGAGAGGCTCTCTCGTAATGACATGAGTCGAGCGGTGCGCTCCGCTTCGGAAACGCGAGAAAGCTCGGCGGCCGAACCGTGCAGGACCAGAGTTCGGGCTCCCAGGGCTGCGGCGACCCCCACGGCTTCGACCAGCACCGAGACGGCCCTCTTTCGCAAGATCGGATCGGGATGGCTGGGATCGATCTCTTTCGAGTAGGGGGCATGGAAACTCGCCGCCCGGAGAGGCAAGCTATTGAGAAGCTTTTGGATCTGCTCGACTTCCCTGGGATTCCGCCAATCAAAAGGAGTCGGGTTGACGGGATCTCCGGCCCATAGCTCGACCGAATCGAAGCCCGCCCGGGCGATCCAGGGAAGAATCTCAACGATCCGCTTAGAATAGAAGACCCCGGTCGAGATTCCGATTTCCATTGGACTCCATGATTCGGTAGTTCGCGAGATTGAACCCGCAGAAGGGCTGCCAGCAGTATCCCTTTTCCTGGTGGCTGATGCAGTTGAGATCGATTTCCTGGTCGATGCCCGTCAGCACGAGGCCGGAGAAGAGGCGGACGTAAAATTCGGCGCGCGTCGCTGGTTCATACTTTTGCCAGAGATCGCCCCAACCGTGATCTTCCCGGTACCGGGCACAGACGAGGTCGGCGATGGTCGCCGGCATCCAATCGCGCGCGAGAAGCGCTCGCGTCAACGCCTGCAGGTTGGTTGGCTTTAGGAGGTGGGGATTGGGCTCCAGCAGGCAGTGGAGGAGACAGGGCGGCAGATCGCTCGGATTGTCGTGCCCGTCGGGCCGGCTCTTTCCCATTTCGCGGTGAATCCGGGCCAAGGACGAGCTCTCATAATCGTGGAGCCAGCCAAGGACCGAGTGCGACGCATCCGGGATCGCGACCGAGCTCCCGTCGGCCATCCGCGTTGCCCGGTCCCAATCGACCCGGATCTCCAAGAGCTCTTTGAGACAAGAGCTTGGGGACCGGGGCAGGAGAACCGGGATCGGAAACTCTTTCGCGGCGCGCTCCCCATACTTTTGCCAAAGGCATCGATGCTTTTGATAGACCGAAAAGGGGCATCGGGTCGCCCTCCGGGGCAAGGGGTCTCCGTATAATGAGAGATCGAGTGAGATGGCTTCTCGCCGACCGCTCGGCCCAATGCGACCAACCGCGACCTCGGTCGGCACCGCCGGCAGGGGCGGCATCCCCATCGAGGAGCCGGCTTCGCCATACTCCTGCAAGATCCGATGAACCAGGAACTCAAAGAGGCGGCCCAATGTCTCATAGGCCGTTGCCTCGAGGGGAGAGACGGTGCGTTCGAATCGGGCTCCAAAGCGATTGCCACATTCGAGCCGCTGCGGAGAAGCTGCACCGCAGGCGGCCAGCAGGCAAAACGCAGCGGAGTCCTTGGGAATCTGAAAGACGAAATGGTATCCCTGGCCCGTCAGGATGGTCAGGGGCTCGATCCCATACGTGCCAAAGCAGCGGAGGATTGTCCGGTATAAAGGTTCGATCCTCGAAAAGACCTCCACCGGTTGGAAGAAAACCTCCGCCGGATAGTCCCAGTTCACGTATTCGATGTCCAGGATTCCCAGGACGGCAGCCTGATCCCAGATCGACCGAAGGATATCCGCTCCTGCGTTCAGCAGTTCGGCAAAGTGCTTCTTCTCCACGGACGCATGGGGCTCGGGCGAAACGCCTTGTCCCATCGCGGTGCCGTAGCCGACCAGGTAGGTGCAGGAAAAGGCTTGGGGCTCTTCCGGGATTCCGCCGCAATACTCCGCGATTCGGCGACGGACCGAATCGTGGGCGTAGTAATCCCGAATCGTGTTCGCCCCCATCTTGATCTACAATGCCTCAATCGGCGAAACTGCGAAAGGCGCGGAGTCGTTCCTTTGCCTCCTAGGGTTCGCGCCCGGATTCGCTAACGACCACCCGTTCTCCTCAGCGCGTTCCGGCCGTGGGGGGCAGTCAGATCCTGGATCGGGCCAAGCGGAACAATGCGGGTCGGATTGATGTCGTCATGGGTGACATAGTAGTGGCGCTTGATCTGGTCGAAGTGGACGGTCTCGGCAATCCCGTCCCACTGATACAGGTCCCGCAGATAGCCTGAGAGGTTCGGATAGTCGACGATGCGTCGGAGATTGCACTTGAAGTGGCCGTGGTAGACCGCGTCGAAGCGTACGAGGGTGACGAAGAGCCTCCAGTCGCTTTCGACCGGTTTGGCTCCAAAGAGATAGCGGGTCGTCGAGAGCCTCTTTTCGAGCGCATCCAGAGCGTTGAAGAGGAGGCGGACCTTCTCTTCGTAGATCGGCTGGCTCGTGGCGAACCCCGCACGGTAGACTCCGTCGTTGATCCGCTCATAAAGCCAGCCGTTTAACTGGTCGATCTCCTTCCGCAGGGGATGGGGATAGAGATCGATCGAGGGGTCCGCCCAAGCGCCGAACTCCAGCTCGAACATCCTCAAGATGTCATCCTCCGAGTTGTTCACGATCCGCCGGGTCCGCTTATCCCAAAGGACCGGCACTGTGACGCGTCCCCGGTAGGCTGGGTCGGTCGCGTGGTAGGCCTCGCTCAGAAATTGGAATCCGTTAACCGGATCGGCGGAAGCCCCTGGAACCTCCCGGAAGGCCCAACCCCGCTCATCGCGAATCGGGTCGACTACGGTCATCCCGAGTACCGCTTCCAATCGTTTGAGCTTCCGGCCGATGATCGTCCGATGTGCCCAAGGGCAGGCCCAGGAGACATAGAGATGGTAGCGTCCCGCTTCGGCGGGAAAGCCCGAACTGCCGTCGGCCGAGATCCAGCCGCGGAACGCATCGTTCTGGCGCACGAAAGCTCCCTCCGGCGACTCCTCCCCGGGAAATTGGGCTCGGACGACCATCTTGAAAAAAACTATGCCGTGTTTTCGTAAAAGCGAACAAATCCTCCTTCACGCCCGCTCCCGTTACGCTTCCAGGCGCCTCACATCCAGGCCGACGCGCCGTGCCTCGGCTACGAACTTTGTGAGAAATGGCGGCTAAAGGGCGATGCGGAGCGCCAGATAGAGACCAAGCAGGATGCCGGCGCCAGACAGGCAGGCACCGAGGATCGTATCGAGAAGGATAAAGTTGGTCTTTTCCAATTCCGGGGTATCGATCTGCCGAGCATAAAGCCGGTAGCGAAGCGCCGCCATGCCGATCATGATCGCACCCAGGGTCAGGAAGGCGAGTCCGATCAGTCGGGTCGCCGGCTCTTGCGTCGCCGGCTCTTGCGTCGCCGCAGGCTGATTGAGTGCGAGGCGAAGATAATCGAGAAAGAGGGTGAACTTCTCCAGCAGGAATCCGAACGCCATCAGACCGATGCTCGTCCGGATCCAGGCAAGATACGTGCGTTCGTTGGCCGAATGATCCCTAAAGTTACTTCTCATCGGACACGGACTGGCTCGGAGTCCGTCAGCCTGCTCCCTGCCCGGGATAGGCTCGCCGTCGGTCCCTTTTTCGCGGGTCGACATCATTCTGACCTGCGAAGCGACATGGAGCCCGCCTCAGAATCCCGTAGCCCTCGGAAGGAAGGAAGAGACAGGTTGCCATGGGACTAAAACGCCCTACAAGCGCTTCAGGAAGCCACCCAGCCGCTCCACTCCTCTTTGCAGGCTTTCCATGTCGGTGGCATAGGAAAGACGCACCGTCCGGTCGTCGCCAAAGGCGATCCCAGGAATGATCATCACCTTTTCTTCTTCCAGGAGGCGCTCGGCAAACTGGGTGGAGGAGAGCCTCGTCTCCCCGATCTCGAGCAGAAGATAAAACGTCCCCTGGGGTCGGAGAAAGTGGATTTTGGAAAAGGAGCTGAGCTCCGTCACCAAGTAATCCCTTCGGCGCGCATACTCTTGGGTCATGGCCCGCACGCAATCCTGCGGCCCCCGATAAGCGGCTAGGGCTCCTTTCTGCGCAAACGAGGTTACATTGGAGGTCGAGTGGCTCTGAATCGCTTCCACGGCTCCCGCTGCCCAAGAAGGAGAGGCCACATAACCGAGCCGCCAGCCGGTCATCGCGTAAGCCTTGCTAAAGCCGTTGACGGTGAAGGTGAGCGGATAGAAGGCGGCGTCCAGGGAAGCAACGCTCCAGTGCTTCTGTTCGTCGAAAAGAATCTTTTCGTAGATTTCGTCGGAGAGGATCAGGATGTCTTCCTCGATCGCGACTCGAGCCAGCGCCTCAAGCTCTTCCCGCGCATAGACCGATCCGGTGGGGTTCCCCGGGCTGTTGAGGATGATCATCCGGGTCTTCGGGGTCATGGCCTCGGCAAAATCCTCCGGGGTAATCTTGAAGCCGTTTTCCATCCGAGTAGGAACGATGACCGGCTCCCCATCGGCGATCTTGACCATCTCCGGATAGCTCAACCAGTAGGGAGCGGGGATGATCACCTCGTCTCCGGGCTCCAAAGTCGCCAGGAGGACATTGAGACAGGCGTGCTTGGCTCCGCAGCTGACCGTGATCTGCGCCGGCTCGTAGGCGAGACCGTTGTCCGCTTTGAGCTTGTCGGCGACGGCCTCGCGCAGCTCGGGGATGCCCGAAGAGGGGGTATACTTGGTGAAGCCCGCATCCAGAGATCCCATGGCGGCCGCCTTAATGAACTCCGGCGTGTCGAAATCGGGCTCGCCCGAGGCGAGATTGATGATGTCTATGCCTTTTGCCTTCATTGACTTAGCCTTGCTTCCCAAGGCAAGAGTGAGGGAAGGGGCAATGCGTTTGGCTCGAGAAGATGGTTCCATGGGACTTTTTCGGTTGTTCGACGAGTGAGGAAGCGAGTACGGCGAGACGCCGTGGTGTTAGCCGTAGGTATTAGCCGTAGTATTCGGCAACGAGGGAACGAAAGTTGTTTTCTCCCGGGCGGAGGATCTGCATTTCACGCTCGGCGCTCTGGACCGAGTCGGAAGCGTGGGCGGCGTTGACCATGATATTTTGGCCGAATTCACGCCGGATCGATCCCGGCGGTGCCTTGGCAGGATCCGTGGGTCCGAGAACCTCGCGGATTCTCTGCACTGCGTCGATCCCCTCATAGACCAGGATGAGGCATTTTTCTTTTCCGGGAAGCTTGCTTTCCGCCTCCGAACAATCCTTGGGGTTGTAGCCGGTCATGAACTGAAGGATCAGATTGAACTGGTGATCGGCCGCTTTCGGTCCCAGGAGGCGTCCCAGCTCTTCCTTTAGATCCGGCTCCACGGTGATGCCGAGGGCGGATGTAAGCAGCTCCTTGGCCTTTTCGCCGGTAGCGCCGACAAGCTTCTCGCGCAGGACCGCCCGGACGGGGCCGTAAAATTCTTCGGCTTCGGCGATGCTCATCCGATGAAGCTTGATCGCCGTGATCGCGAGTCCCGTTTTCGAAAAAAGATCGATGACGTTGCCCGGTCTCCCGCCAGGAAAACGGATCGTGTCGGGCTTAAGGATCACGAGGGTTCTCTCGTGGCGGGGTTCCTCTAGCGTGGGGAGGCTGGCGGAGACTAGGCCGGAGTCGCTTTCCGCATAGCGGCTCCAAAGACGGAGCTTGGCTTTGGCTTCTTCCACGGTCGGGGCCGCCAAAACGGCCGGCTCGAAATAACGGACGGAACCGTCCCGGGCAAAAACCAGGTCGGCAAAGGTATCTCGAACCGTTTCCCCGCCGCTGCTCATCCGGCTGATGTTTCCGACCGCTTCCCGGGTACGAGCGACGGCATCGTTACCGGAAAAAAGCAAGACCATGACCCGGCGCCGCTGCTTGGTTGCCGGATCGGGGGCATAGTTTTCCAAGATATACTCTTGAATCAGTTGCTGAATCTGACGGTCCTGGGGATCGTTTTCGGTCACGATCATCTTGGCGTACTCGCGCACGAGCTCGTGGCTGGGAGCAAACATCGCGGCTCCCGCCAGTTCCAAGCTCGTTCGGGTGAGCAGCCTAGAGAGGATCGCCCCCGTGCGCGATTTATTCAGCGAATAGGGGTTGATAATAACGTAACTGAGTTCACGTGCCATAAGAGAGGAAAAGAGAAACGGTTAGCGCCTTTGTGCGGCAGGACACCCTATGCCGTTCTTGCAGGAGGCGTCAATGGGAATTTCACATGGCTAAGGACAGGCTCGGGTCGATCTCCTCGCGAAGGCAGGCGGGAACTCCTGCCATGTTCTTCCAGGCCGCCGCGGATGCGATCATGACCGCATTGTCCGTGCAGAGGGAGGAGGGAGCGATGCGGAGGGAGAGGCCGGCATCGCGGCATCCCCTGTCCAAGAGCTCCCGCAATCGTCGATTCGCCAGGACGCCGCCCGAGGCCGCCAGGATGCGAAAGCCTCCTGCGGCGGCCGCCCAGAGAGCCTTGTCGCAGAGGGTTTGGACCACGGTTTCCTGCAGCGAGGCAGCTACGTCGGCAAGGAAAGCGGGATTGCCGCGCTCTTCGGCATGTTTTTCGAGGAAATAACGGATGGCGGTCTTCACCCCGCTAAAGCTGAATCGGAGGTCGCGCGAATCGGGGAAGCCACGCGGAAACCGGAACGCCTTCGGGTTGCCCTGGGTAGCCAGCTTCTCGATCTCGGGTCCTCCCGGGTAGGGCAAGCCGAGGAGGCGGGCAATCTTGTCGAGGGCCTCCCCAGCCGCGTCATCCGAGGTGGCGGATACAATCCGATAGCGGTTCCAACCTTCGACGGAGGCTAAAAGCGTGTGGCCCCCGCTGACTACCAGACCGAGGAAGGGAAAGCGGATCGATTCCTCCGCGCCGAGGAAGGGAGAAAAAAGATGGCCCTCTAGGTGATTTACTCCGAAGACCGGGAGATCGAGGGCGGCCCCCATAGCCCGGGCATAGGCGTTTCCGACGAGGAGGGAGGAGGCGAGCCCGGGTCCCTCGGTGACGGCAATGCCCCGAAGCTCGCCCAAGGCGATGCCCGTTTCCTCGAAAAGCCGGGCGACCAGAAGGGGAAGGTTTCGCGAATGTTCGCGCACGGCGAGCTCCGGGACGATTCCTCCGTAAGGACGATGGCGATTGACCTGGCTAACCAGGAGCGCACCGATGACCCGCGGCTTCCCGTCCTGCTCTGCCACGAGAGCGACTCCCGTTTCGTCGCAGGAGGTTTCGATGCCTAACCAGAGAGTCTTTTTCGGGCGATCCATTCGCGTGCTTGCCTTCACGGATCCCGGAGGCCATGGGAGACAAGAATTATCGCCGGGCAGGAGATCCCTCGGGCACACCGGATCGACTCGGTCTTTCCGCTTCCTCTTTCCTCGCTGCCGGCCGATGGGTGCGAAACCATTCGATGGTTTCTCGTAGTCCCGTTTCCAGATCGACCTTTGGTGCCCAGCCGAGGGTATTCCCGGCGCGGGTAATGTCCGGACGGCGCTGCTTTGGATCGTCCACCGGAAGCGGCTTGTACTCCAGCCGTTCGGGATGCCGGCGAGCCGGCAAATCAGCCGGGCAAAGTCCAGAATGGAAAGCTCGGTCGGATTCCCCACGTTCACCGGATCGGCGAGACCGGATTGAGACAAGAGAAAGATTCCCTCGATCAGATCCGAACAGTAGCAGAAGCTGCGTGTCTGGGACCCGTCGCCGAAAATCGTCAGCGGCTTTTCTTCCAGGGCCTGTCCGATGAAGGCCGGGACGACGCGGCCGTCGTGAAGCCGCATTCGAGGCCCATAGGTGTTGAAGATGCGGACGATGTGGGTGTTCACACCGTGGCTCCGGTGGTAGGCCATGGTCAGGGCCTCGGCAAAGCGCTTTGCCTCATCGTAGACCCCGCGAGGGCCGATCGGGTTGACGTTGCCCCAATATTCCTCTTTCTGGGGATGCACCAGGGGATCTCCATAGACTTCCGAGGTGGAGGCCAGCAGGAATGCCGCGCCCTTGGCCTTGGCCAGCCCCAAGGCACGGTATGTGCCGAGCGCCCCCGCCTTCAGGGTCTGGATGGGAAGGTGGAGATAGTCGATCGGACTGGCGGGCGAGGCGAGGTGAAAGATCCGATCGACTTTCCCAGGAACTTCGAGGAATTCCGATACGTCTTGCACGAGGAGGTCGAACCGGGATTCGTGCTTGAGATGAGCCAGATTGTCGGGATTGCCGGTCACGAAGTTGTCGACGCCGAGAACCCGATAGTCGGCGCGCAAGAGCCGATCCACGAGGTGACTTCCTAAAAAACCTGCGGCTCCGGTGACGACGGCAAAGGGCATATCGGTCACACTAACGACCTGCGGGACAAAGTGCAAACCCGTGACGTTCGCTTCGTGAAGTTTTCCTCCAGACGTTCGCCTCTTCGGTCGGAGCGCGGAAAGCCTCAGGAAGCTGCCGCGCCGCGTTCCTCCCCGGAAGCCAGCCGTGCAAATGCTTGCAGCTCCGCATAGGTTCCAAGCGCGATGAGCTCTTTGCCGGCATCCAGCACCGTCTCGGCGGTGGGCCGCACGGACAGAGTCCCGTCCGGCAACCGGCAGCCGAGGATCGTAACGTTGAACCGGTTGCGAAGCTGGGCCTGCGCCAGCGTTTGGCCGATCAGGCAAGAGGCCGGCCGGAGGGGAATTTGCTCCAGGAAGAGCTCGAATCCCCCGATGTGGGCGGCCTCCCAAAGAAAGTCGGCGACGGCCGGGCGAAGCAGCAGAGTAGTCGTGCGGATCGCCGCCATCTGGTAGGGCAGAACGACGCGGGTCGCTCCCGCCTTCTTCAGTTTTGGCTCGGAGGCTTCGTCGACCGCGCGGGCGATGATCGTGATCTCAGGGTTCATCAAGCGCGCGGTAAGAACGATCAAGAGGTTTTCCGCATCGGAGCTGGCGCAGGCCACCAGACCCTTTGCATGCAGAATTCCGGCGGCGGTCAAGACGGCTTCGTCCGAGGCGCTGCCTACGATCGCCGAGCTTCCCGAGATCTTGAGACCGGCGAGGGCTTCGGGCCGTGAATCGATCACCGCGACCCGCAGATCCTGTTCGATCAGTTCCTGGGTGACATGGCGTCCTACCCGGCCGTAACCGCAGACCAGATAGTGGCCCTTCATCCCTCTCAACATTCGGCTTTGCCGGCGCGTTTCAAGAAAATCCCGCCATTCGCCGGAGGAGAGGTATTGGATCGCCGTTCCCGCGGCATAAGCCGCAAGAGCCCCGCCTCCGATGATCAGCCCGATCGTAAAGAGCCGACCTCCAGGAGAAAGCGGATGGACCTCTCCGAAGCCGACGGTGCTGAGCGTGATGACGGTCATGTAGAGGGCGTCGAGAAGGGACATTCTCTCGATGCTCCAGTAGCCGAGAGTGCCGACCACCACGAGCGCGAGCAGCACCGAGAGCGCGCCCAAGAAATGGTAATAGGGATGACGAATGACCGGCGGCAACGCGGCCGACTGCGAAGAGGAAGAAACCCGGGGAGCGGCCATCGGCTCTTTTACTCCTGGCTTAGCCTTCCTGTTTCACAAGCGTTCTCCTGCGGCTTGCAAATGGATCCGCCTGCTTCGTCTTCGTTGGGACTTGGGTGCGAACTTCGTGAGGTACGCAGGCTAGGAAAATGGGGAAGGACGGTGGTCGGGAGAGGGGGAGGGAGGGCCATGCGGAAGCGGTTGCTTACGGGGCACGTCCCCGTCAAGCCCTCAGAGCGTGGGCGCGTCTCCCCAAAGGTGTTCGAGTTCGTAATGCGTCCGTTCCTTTTCGAGGAAGATGTGGACGAGGAGCGATCCGTAATCGAGCACGACCCAGTGGCTGGCCGGGGAACCTTGAAGCGAGCGAGGATGAAGGCCATGCGCTTTTTGCACTTCCCGTTCCAGGGAAACGGCCAGCGCCTTGAGCTGCGGAGGGGAACCCGCGGAGCAGATGAAAAAGAAATCGGTAAATGCGCAGAGATCGCGGAGATCGAGAATGACCGGCGAGATCGCTTTCCCTTCCAAAGCGACGTCTCGGCAAAAGCGTGCCAAGGCCAGAGGGTCCGTCCTCACACGGGGATCTTCTCGTAAAGCCGGCGTTTTGCGATGTGAGTCGCCACCGGACGAGGGACAAGATGACCGATCGGAAGCCCGCTCACCGTCCGGTCGCGGATTTCTGTCGAGGAGATGTCGACGAAGTGAGGTGAGGGGAGCAACGCCATTCCGCGCTCCGGGACGACGTGGACATACCCCGGTCGCGGGATGACCAGAAAGGTGACAAGCCGACGAAGTCGCGAATAGTCCTTCCACGAGGGAAGGCTTTGCGCTTGATCCGAGCCGATGATCCAGAAGAGTTCCGCCGACGGGAAGCGACTGTGCATCTCCTCCGCCGTCTCCACGGAATACGAGGGTCCTCCACGGATCAGCTCGCATTCGGAGAGAGAGAAGGCGGGCCAGCCCCGGATCGCCTGACGAATCATCGCCACCCGTTCCTCTCCCGGGGCGAGGGGAGGGTCTTGCTTGTGGGGAGAGAGGGCACAGGGAATGAAGATAATGCGATCGAGGCTCATCTGCTCGAGAGCATCCCAAGAGCCGATGAGGTGGCCATGATGAATCGGATCGAAACTGCCCCCGAAGAGACCAAGACGAAGGGGGGGAATCTGTTTTTTGGCCATGAAATTTGCGTTGCGCATCGGGAACTTGCTCTTGTCTCCGGAACTCTGTTATCCTTTTTGTTCGATCACGTCAAACGGGCCGTGGCGCAGTCTGGTAGCGCGCTTGCTTGGGGTGCAAGAGGTCGCGAGTTCAAATCTCGCCGGTCCGATTCGTTTTCGGCGCATCCGTCTGTCGCCGGAGAGCGACAGGTCGCTCCTTTTTGCCGTGGCAGATGCTGTCTTGGAAACGAGCCGGCGCAAGGAGATCCCTTCGGTCTGAAATCGGCCGGGAAGAAGGATGGGCACCGATCCGGCAATGGCGGTCGAATAGCGATTCTCGAATAAGGGCGGCATCGGCTTTACCCGGAGCCACGCCGTTGCGCACCGCCCGCCGGTGCAGGCAATGGAAGGGACGAACCAATCCGTTCGGACTTGGTACCCTCTTCGGCAGGAGGGCGTTTGGCCCGGCGGGCTGAAAAACGGACGCTCTCCGCACGAACGGAGAAGAACGCGGTCTTCAAGAAGATTGTCTTTCGATCTCCCGCAGCACTTCTTCCGCGTGAGTCTCCGGATTCACTTTCGCCGTGTGCCAGGAAATCTTGCCGTTTCGAATCAAAAAGGACTGCCGGCTGGCATGACCGTTTCGCTTTGCCACGCCGAAGGCCTCGACGATCTTCCCTTCGGGGTCGGCGAGCAAGGTGAAGGGGAGATGATACTTTTCGACGAACTGCTTCTGAGCGGCGGCCGTGTCCATGCTTACCCCGAAGACCCTGACTCCATGATCAATGAACTTTCGGTAGGCATCGCGCAATCCGCAAGACTCTTTGGTGCATCCCGGCGTATCCGCCTTCGGGTAAAAATAGAAAAGAACGGTCGCATTCCTGAAAACTTCCGCTAGATCGACTTCGTTCCCGTCTTGGTCCGTCGCCTGCACGGCGGGTGCTGCTGCACCCACAGCGAGGGGCTCTGTCGCTAAGTTCGCATTCATAAAATGAATAAAATGCGAAAAAAGTGATGACACCAAGGACATTCTTTCAGAAAAGAGTGGTTGGCTCTCGGCCGAGCTGAGACTTCCCCGGGGCGATCGCCGTTCCTGTTTTTTTGCCGGATTGGGTCTGGTACTTCTCTCGACGCGAGCATTTCTCTTGCGAAAAAGCAGGGCGCGATCGGTTCCTGCATCGGACAAGGCCGGGTTGCTTAGCCCATGAGAAGAATCTGGCGGCGGGCGGGGTTGGCTTTCGTTCTGGGTGCGATCAGCGGAGCCATCTACGTTCTGGCGGGCCGTGGGGGCGGACACGGTTCCTCAGAACTTCGCGTGTCCGGATCTCCGAAGCCGACGGCATTGCAGGAGGACGTTGTCCGGGAGGAGTTGACGCCGGTTCTGCCGGAAGGCATGAAGCTCGTCCGCGTGAATCCCGTCTGGTTTCGGGAGCGAGCGGATGGTTCGTTTGAGGCGGGTTACCTCCTTCGCTTCGAGTCGTCGATCTCCTGGTTTCAGCTTCCGGTCGGTCGCTTTGAGCCGCCGGCTCGTGCCGATGCCCTTCAGAAGAAATTGGCTTCCTATCTCATCTTCTATCCGGACTTGGAGCCTGGATCCTGCTACCGGGTGCACCGCCGAAAGGCGGTGGTGACGAAAGGGAAAGCCATGATGGTGAAATGGTCGATTGGGCGAGCGCTCTTTTCCGGCAACCGCTGGCGCGTGGAAAAGGAGGAACCGCTTCCCTTCGAGAGCTGGGGGCGGGTATTTACGGAAGAAGAGACCTCGCAGGTCCAGGAAGCGGAGCAGACCGCTTGGCAAGGAATGGTCCAGAGGTTGCAGAGAATTCGGGAAGGAAAGGTCTCGTCGGCAACCGGGCAAGGGGTCTCGGAGGGTCCGAAGACGCCGGCTTTTCCGACGGAAGGAGCTTCCCCACCGGAGCAGCGGGACGTTGCGGGAGAAAGAGTGGAAAGAGCGCTGCCGGTCGAGGCGTCCCCGGTTCTTCGGACGGTGACGGCTCCTGAGCCTGATGGTCTCGTTAGACCAAGCGGGGAGGCCGGAGCAGGGTCGCCCGCGGCCCTCCATCGTCTCTACGAGGAGTATGAGCGGGAGCTGCAGCTTGCCGCCGCCCGGCAGCGCGCAAAGCTTGCCGAGGAGAAAAAGAACTCCTCCACCGCCACCGGCGGAGCATCCCAGTTGCCGGCGGCTCCATGACCAGCCTGCCTGTTTCACAAGCGCTCTCCTGCTGCTTGCACCCTCGCCTCGGGTACGAACATTGTAAGACAGACGAGCTTGAGTTCGGGAAGAAGCGGTTGACGGATTTTCTCCCGTCGTGGTTCGATACCGAGACATGAGAAAGAGAACGATGACGGTCGTAGCCCTTGTCCTCCTTTTCCAGGCAGGGTATCTCCACGCGGACGAGCCGCCGGCCGGGACCGATGCGGCCCCCGCCACTCCGACGAATGCCCCAAGCAGTTGGCAGGAGAAGTTGGCGGATCTAGTCAAGCGGGATTCCGACTTAAACAAGAAAGTCGATCAGATCGATCAGGCGATCCGGCAAAAACATGATGCTCTCGCCCGATCCCTCGCGAAGGAACTTCAGACGGAACGGTCTGCATTTCATCGGGATCTGCAGCAAATGAAAGAGACGGTTCAAACGGGAATCCGAGGTGCGGCCCAATCGCTTGGGAAGGGAGCCGGTCAGGTCAAAGAAGAAGCGGCCAAGCTTCAAGAGGCTCTGGAGCGGGCCGGTCAGCAGGAGGGAGCCGTCAAAAGTCCCCCGGCCTCCTCGCAGCCGTAGTAGGCTAGTCGGTGGGCCGCGTCCCGGGGACGGCGTCGAACGGCTGGGAGAGTTGGCCCAATGCCCAGAGAAGCCAAGCGTAACTCTTTTTTAGGTCCTTGTCCTTGGGGAGAAGAATCGATCTCTGCACGAGGTCGACCGCGCTGATGGCCAGCGGTGCCCAGGAAAGTCTCCATCCCGCAGCTTGCAGCTCCTGGACTTGTGCTGCCGCTTTTTCCGAGGCATTGAGGAGGGTGTCGAGGGTCGAGCCGAGGCCGGTTTCGACTTTGCGGCTACTCGACTTTCTCGTGAGAGCGGTCTCCCGCCCCCCCGCCGGAGCGGCTGCTTTCCGATAGACGCTGCACTGCTGTAATTGCCGGGGACCTTCCGAGCGAAAGCGGAGGAGGATCGTCTCCTCGGCGCTGTCCCACAAGAGGAAGTCGGGGGCCGAAAGCTTCCAGTACTTCCAGACACCTTGCCAACCGGGAGGAATCAGCGGGTTGGCTCCTGCCCGGGCTCCCGCTCGGTAGGCGATGGCATCGGAAGGCAGGAGCTCCGTGCGCGAGGGGTCGAAGTCGACGATGGCAAGGAAGGACCAGCCTTGATGCGCTCGTTCCGGAAGCCGTAGCTCTACGCGTTGGATCCAGGGGCGAGCCGAGCCTGACGTCTCGTAGATCGTAAGCCAATCGCCTCTCTCGATCCGATGAAAAGGCGCGCCGACCGTTGCTTCCACCCGTGCGAGGGTTGCGGGTTGAAGCAGGCGGAGATTATCGATCCAGGTGAACACCTCCCGCGAGCCGGTCGGTCGGTCGGACCCTTCTTGTTGCGCGGACAGTTCGGACCGTTCCGTGACCGCAGCCTCCGTGGTCCGGGTCGGCATCCCCAGAAACAAAGCCGGGAGGAACAATAGAGCGGAATAGGTGAGTCGTCGTTGCGGCGAAAGCGTCAAGCGGAAGATCGACGCAGGGTGCGGAAGAAGCTCCATCAGCGATGACCTCCGCCTCCGCCGTGAAATCCGCCGAAGCCTCCGTGAAACCCGCCAGGCATTCCTCCATGAAATCCGCCCATGCCTCCATGGAAGCCTCCCGGCATTCCATGGAAGCCGCCGAGTCCATGAGGTCCGCCCGCGCCGAGAGAAGCTCCGTGAAAGACGTTTGGCGATCCGTGGAACGAACCGCCCACGCCATGGAAAACGCCACCATGACCGAGTCCGGTGGCGCCATGGAAGGCACCCGCGTGTCCCAAGGCTCCTCCATGGTCGAGCCCGGTGGCTCCGTGGAAGGCACCTGCGGCCCCATGCGGGAAACCCGTGTGGCCGGCAAAGGAGCCGATTCCCGCGCCGCCTCCGCCGTGAAAGCCATGGGCATGAGCGGCAGCGCCGAGGTTGGATCCATGCAGGGCCGCCGAATTGACGGATCGACCTGCAACGTCATGAACCGCGGGGCTAAAAAGATGTTGCGGATGGACAGCAGCCTGGGAAGGGAATCCACCATGGGCAAGAGCAGACGCGCCATGGCCCTCATGGGCGCCGGCATGAGAAGACCCCTGCCCGTGAGCAATACCGCCGGCATGCGTCGTCCCGTTTGCTGGGCTGCCGTGGCCGGCTCCATGCTGGGTTAGCCCATGATGGGCGGCCGGGGAAGAGTGGCTCGGGTCGCGGGATTGCGTTGCGGCCTGATGATTGGCTGCCGTCTTGCCCTGCTGTTGTTGAGCCTGGGCGGCTCTCTGTTGTTCCACGATCACCATGGGGAAAAAAAAGGGCCAGAAGCCCATGCCCCACATGCCCATCATGCCCCACATCCCCATACCCCACATGCCCATGCCCCCGTAGGGATATCCTCCATAGCCGCCCCCTCCATAGCTGGTGGTCGCTTCCGTGTCGCCGACGAACGGGCCGGAGCTTCCCGAGCCGATGCCGTATCCCTCGGGTGGAGGGTTGGTAGCCGGGACGTCACCGGGAGGCACGGAGAAGTCCTCCGAGGACAAGTCCGGCTGTTGCGCGGCGGGCGCCTGCTCCTGAGCCGCGAGCATGGTCCATCGTTCTTCGAGCAAAGCGATGTGTTGGCGAGCACTGTCGCTCCACTGGCGGTCTTGGTTGATTTCCGTCAGGAACGCTCGCCAGGAAGGTGCGGTCGAACTGGGGAAAAGGCTGTCGGAGGAGGCGAGGCTCAGACGCGCGGCGGCTTGATCGGCCTCGGTCTGAATCTGATTGGCAAGAATCGATGCCTGGTCCAGCAACTCCCGGAATCGAGCGTTTGCCGTTTGTAAAAGGTCGGTGGGAATGCCTTGCGATTTCGTCGCGGCATCGCCCTGCGCCAGCAAATTCTCGAGCAGGAGCTTCTGCCGGACGAGCTCGCCGCGAAGTGCATCCGCCTGCGGAAGGGACCGGGCCAGGGAGGTCTGAAAGCTCGTCACGACCGCTTTGCGCTCTTGGGCATTCTTCCAGGCCGTTGCCCCCCAGCCTGCCGCCGCCGCGAGCGCGCAAACAGTGAGCAGCAACGCCACCCAGCCTTTCCAGCCAGAGAACAATTTCATGATAAGAGCCTTAGCCGACATATCTCACAAGCGTTCTCCTGCGGCTTGCGTAATGGACCTGTCTGCTTCGTTGGGCCTTGGTTTTCCCTCC
>NZ_CABFVA020000084.1 GCF_902143375.2 Methylacidimicrobium tartarophylax
CCAGCCGATAGAGGCGGCTACCGCCGCGCCGCCCCCGTCCCCGGATCCAACCCCAGCGCTTCTCCGAGCCGGAAGCGCGCATGCTCGAGAGCATATTTTACCATGTCCTCATGTTGGATCGGTCGCCCATCGGGAAAGCAAACGGCCTCCTCTTCTTCCAGCAGCTGCTTCGCCTTGCGGCCTTCCTGGCATCTTACTCCCTTCCCGAAATGTCCGACCAGAAGCCGAAGCCGGGCTCCGTTGCGCTGGAAGCAGCAAAAGGTCTTCTCTACCGCGGAAGGAAGCGGAAGAAGAGTTCCCCAAAGCAGGATCGGATCGATCAAATAGAGCAGAGAGACGAGAATCTTCTCCTTCGCGAGGAAGCGAGAGAGGCGAACGGCGCTTACCGCTCCGCGACTATAGCCGAAAAGAGAAACCGCCTTGGGTTTCCCCCAGAGCCGAGAAAACAACAGGGGCAGAATCAGGACTGCGCTTGGGGGGAAAACCGCGGCTCCGGCCCGTCTTGCAGACTCGACCAACAAAAAATTAGCCCAACCAGGCCCAGCAGGGCCGGCACCATGAAAGACAATCCGGCAATCTTTTGGTTCCGTCTGCGGGAGTTGAATCCTCACGCGGGCTTCGCTTCGCGGGCTACGATCCGACGCAGTACATAAGGGAGAATGCCGCCGTGTCGAAAATAGTCCGCTTCAGCCGGAGTGTCGATCCGGCAAAGGATCGAGACCTCCTGGATCGCACCGCTTGGGCGATGAATCCGCAACGTGAGCTCCTGGCCCGGTGCGAGATCCTGCTCGAATCCCGGAATCTCGAACATCTCGTCTCCTGTGAGCGAGAGATCGGAAAGACGGATCTCACTACGAAACGTGCAGGGCAAGACACCCATGCCGACAAGGTTCCCGCGATGGATGCGCTCGAAGCTCTCCGCAATCACCGCGCGGACACCCAAGAGCGCGCTGCCCTTGGCCGCCCAGTCTCGGGAGCTACCGGTCCCATATTCCCGTCCGGCCAAAACCACCAGCGGTACTCCTTCTTCCCGATACTTCATGGCGGCGTCGTAAATCGACATCATGGCCCCTTCGGGCATATGGCGAGTCACGCCGCCCTCCACTCCGGGCACGATTCGATTGCGCAAGCGAACGTTGGCAAATGTACCGCGCACCATCACCCGATCGTTACCCCGACGGCTTCCGTAGCTGTTGAACGCTTCCCGGCCAAGGCCCAGCCCTTTCAGATACTGACCTGCGGGGCCATCGGTCTTGATCGCTCCCGCCGGAGAAATGTGGTCGGTTGTCACCGAGTCTCCCAGGATGCAGAGAGCGCGGGCACCGACACATGCCTGACGAACGGGCGCTTCCAAGGAAAACTTCTCCAGAAAAGGCGGCTCCTGAATATAGGAGTTGTCTGCATCCCAGGAGTAGATCTCACCTCTAGCCGCCTCGATCTCCTTCCATTGAGGATTCATCTCGCCGAAATGACCGTACAGACGGACGAAGGTCTCCGGGTCCATTGCCGCATCGAGCAGATCCTCTACTTCTTCGGCTCTCGGCCAAATTTCGCGCAGAAATACCGGCCGGCCGGCCCGATCTTGCCCCAACGGTTCGGATTCCGGATCCCAGTCGACCCTCCCTGCAAGAGCGAAAGCGACGACAAGCGGCGGAGACATGAGAAAGTTGGCGCGCACCGCCGCATGGATCCGCGCCTCGAAATTGCGATTTCCGGAGAGCACCGCAGCGACCACCAGTTGATGGGCGCCGATCGTCTCCTCGATGGAGGCCGACAGTGGCCCGCTATTGCCGATACAGGTCGTGCACCCGTAGCCCACCACCTCGAATCCCAGCTGGTCCAGGAAGTTCTGCAACCCCGTGCGCGACAGGTAGTCCGAGACGACTCGGGAGCCGGGAGCCAAAGAGCTCTTGACGTACGGGGGCACGGTGAGCCCCCGCTCGACCGCCTTTTTCGCGAGAAGGCCGGCAGCCAGCATCACGCTTGGATTGGAAGTGTTTGTGCAGCTGGTAATGGCGGCGATGACGATGCTCCCATGCCCAATTTCCCCCGCAACCCCGTTCGCCAAGTCCGATGCCGGGTCGGGCGTGGGGTGGAGATCGCGCAATTCGCTTTCACTGGAAGAGAGTGCTTCTCCCCCGTTAGGCTCCAAGAGGTGGACTTCTCCGGCCCCGGGCTCATGCCGAACGGGGACTCGTGTCCTCAACTCCTCACTGGTTTTTCCGTAACCGCCCTGTTCTGTGGGAAGCGTCAGGAGTTGCTGAAATGCTCCCTTGAGGGAGCGGAGCCCAAGGCGGTCCTGCGGACGGCGCGGTCCTGCGACCGCCGGCTCCACCCCGTCGAGCGGCAGCTCCACGACCTGGCTGTAGTCGAGTTCGCCCACCTCTTGGGGAATTTCGAAGATCCCCTGGCTGACATAGTAACGTTCCACGAGTTCCAGCAGCTCCCGCGGACGACCCGTCCGCCGCAGATACGCGAGCGATTCCCGATCGAACGGGAAGTACCCCATGGTAGCCCCGTATTCCGGTGCCATATTGCTGAGAGTCGCCCGATCCGGGACGGCAAGGGAAGAGGCGCCTGGACCAAAAAACTCTACGATCTTATTGACTACGCCGACCTGGCGAAGCTTCTCGGTGATCCGCAGCACAAGGTCGGTCGCCGTGACCCCGGGAGTCAAGGATCCCGTTAAATAGACGCCGACCACGTCCGGAGTGAGAAGATAGTAAGGCTCGCCGAGCATCGCCGCCTCGGCCTCGATGCCTCCGACACCCCATCCGACCACGCCGAGTCCGTTGATCATCGTCGTGTGGGAATCCGTTCCCAAGACGGTGTCGGGGTAGAGGAGCTTACCCGCCTTTTCCTCGTGAACGAAGACCCCCTTGGCGAGATATTCCAGGTTTACCTGATGGCAAATTCCGATCCCGGGAGGGATGATACGCAGCTTGCGGAAGGCACCCTCGCCCCATTTCAGGAAGGCGTACCGGTCGTGGTTCCGGACAAACTCCCATTCCAGATTCCGCGCCAGCGCATCCGATCTTCCGAAGAAATCCACCTGAACGGAGTGATCGATCACGAGATCGACCGGAATCTCCGGCTCAACCGAACTGGGCACCCGGCCGATGCGGGCCAAAGCGCTCCGCATCGCCGCCAGATCCACAAGCAGGGGAACCCCCGTGAAGTCTTGCAGGAGGATTCGAGCCACTCGAAGAGGAATTTCCCGGCGCGCCGGGTGCCTGGCATCCCAACGCGCTAACTCCTCCACATCCTTTTCATTTACGGTCGCTGTTCCACAAAAGCGCGCGAGGGACTCGAGAAAGATCCGCAGGCTAATGGGAAGCCGGTGGATCGGCCCGAGGCCGGCTTCTTCGAGGGCCGGTAGTGAAAAGAAGGAGAACTCTCCTAGTCCGGGCACGACCAGACTTCGCCGCCATTCTTCGTTTACTAACTTTGCCATTATCGCGGACTTGGCATCTTTGCGGAGAAGAGTAGGCTTCGGGAAAAGCGATGGCAATCGGATTTCCTCAATGGGAGATGTAGTGCTCGAATTGGCACACTTCCCGCTTTTCTATCGAGAAGCGATCCGATTGGAAAAGAAACAGGAAGGAGGTATGGAATGCGGTTGACTCAAGATCCGTTCGATTCTTGCCTGAAGTCGAAAACTCTGTTTCGCCTGCCGGGCCACAAGCACGAAAAAGCCTTAGCTCGCCGCTATGAGCGGCGGAAGGCCCGTCAGCATCTGCATCGTCGGGGAAGCCCGGAGGAAGTTTAGCCCGCCTGTCGTACAAAGGTTAGAACTCCAGGCCGCCGTGGCGGTGGCCTAGGAATTGCCCTAGGCAACGGGAGCGGCGTTCCCGAGAAACGCCGCTCCCGCTGGTCACAAACTCTGTCTAGGCCTTCTTAGTAGCGGTGGCCGGGAGGCTTTTGGGCAGCATAGGGTCGGGTCGTGTAGCGGATCTGGCGATCCGCGGCTTCCATCCGATCGAGGAAGAAACCCGGCTCCTCCTTGGGACGCTGCGCCAAAAAGGAGAGCATGGTACTCTGATATCCCTGCTGCCGATTGTAGCCGCTAATCCGAATGTAATCGTTGGGACGGGCGATCCGGCACTCCGCCAGCTCGTGCATCACCCCAGCCGCATCCTTTAAGTCGAACATCGGCAGCCCCCACATCTCCCAATAGACATTCCGTGGATGGGGATCGTCGGTAAACTCGATGCTCACCGCCCATCCATTGCGCAAACAGTACTCCACCTGCGCCCGAATCTCCTCCTCCGTCAAATCCGGCAGGTAAGAAAAGGTCCCTTGTGTCAGTCTCATCTCTTTTTCTCCTTAAACGAGCTCCGGAGTCGCCACCGCATCCGGCACGTCGGTCGACTCGAACTCGAAACTCACATCCTTCCAAATCTCCAGCGCTTTCGTCAGAGCCGGCGAATGCCGCGCGGCCTTCTGCAGAATCTCCGGACCCTCGTGCAGATAGTCCCGCCCTTCATTGCGTGCCTGAATCATCGCTTCCAGCGCTACCCGGTTCGCCGTCGCCCCGGCCGCAATCCCATCCGGATGCCCGATGGTCCCTCCACCGAACTGCAGGATGCAGTCCTCCCCCAAGTAGTGCAGAAGCAGGTGCATCTGCCCCGCATGAATCCCTCCGGAGGCCACCGGCATCACCGCCGCCATCGAGGCCCAATCCTGCTCAAAGAAAAGCCCGATCGAAGGGTCGGCCTCGGTTCGGTTGCACCGCAAGGTCTTGTAGTAGCCTTGAACGGAGTGAACATCCCCCTCCAGCTTCCCCACCACGGTCCCCGCATGAATGTGGTCGACTCCCGCCAGACGCATCCACTTGGAAATCACCCGGAAGTTGACCCCGTGGCTCTTCTGCCGCGTGTAGGTGCTATGCCCCGCCCGGTGCAGATGCAGAAGCAGCCCGCTACGCCGACACCACTTGGCCATCGATTGAATAGCCGTAAACCCCGCCGTCAGGTCAACCATCACGACCACGCTCCCCAACTCCTTCGCAAAGTCGGCCCGCTCGTACATCTCCTCCATCGTCGCCGCCGTCACGTTCAAGTAGTGACCCTTGACCTCTCCGGTGTCGGCCTGCGCCCGGTTGACCGCCTCCATCGAAAAGAGCCATCGGTCCCGCCACCGCATGAAGGGCTGGCTGTTGATGTTCTCGTCGTCCTTGGTAAAGTCCAATCCCCCACGCAAGGCCTCGTAGACCACCCGCCCGTAGTTGCGCGCCGACAACCCAAGCTTCGGCTTCACTGTCGCGCCAAGAAGCGGCCGCCCATACTTGTTCAGGTACTCCCGCTCCATCATGATCCCGTGCGGAGGCCCCTGAAAGGTCTTCGTGTAGTGCGGCGGAATCCGCAAATCCTCCAGCCGGACCGACTTGAGCGCCTTAAAGCCGAAAACGTTCCCAATGATCGAAGAGGACATGTTCGCAATCGAACCCTCCTCGAACAGATCCAGGTCGTAGGCAATGTAGGCAATGTACTGGTCGCTCCCCGGCACCTGATCGACCCGATAGCACTTCCCCTGGTAGTGCTCGTAGGCCGTCAGCCGGTCGGTCCAGACCACCGTCCAGGTCGCCGTCGAACTCTCCCCGGCTACCGCCGCCGCCGCTTCCACCGGATCCATCCCCGGCTGCGGCACCAGCCGAAACGCCGCGATAATGTCCGTATCCTTCGGCTTGTAGTCCGCCTTGTAGTACCCCATCTCCACATAGGGAGTCACCCCGGCCGCCCATCGGCTCTTCTTCTGCCCCTGCCCATCGTGCTTCACCATCGCCATATCCGCCCTCCTGTTGCTTTTCCGAGACCGGAGCCTTCTCTATCGCCCCGCCTCGTTTCCTCTCCTTATACGGCGGCTCGATCAATAATCCTATTTGATTGTTTTTATTAGATAGATTAGTTTTAGAAATGGATTTTACATTGCAGCAATTGCGCGTGTTTGAGGCGATTGCTCACCACAAAAGCTTCACCAAGGCGGCCGAAGCCGTGCATTTGACTCAGCCGGCCGTTTCCATCGCGATGAAACGCTTCGAGGAGACCGTCGGTCTGCCGCTCGTCGAGCGCATCGGCAAAAAGATCTACCTCACTCGCGTAGGGGAAGCCGTGGCAGGCCAGATTCAGGTCATCCGCCGCGAGATCGATGCCTTGGGCAACCTTGTTCTCTCCCTCCAGGGTGGGGTTCAGGGACCGCTGCACGTGGCCGGGGTGACCACCTCTAAATACTTCATGCCCCATCTGCTCGGAGCCTTCGTGCGCCGATATCCGGGAGTACGTCCGAGCCTGCTGGTCATCAATCGGGCACAAGTTCTTCAGCGGCTGGCCGAAAACCAGGACGACCTAGTCATCATGGGACAAGTACCTCAAGGACTCCCGGTGGAAACTTTTCCTTTTTTGGACAACTCCCTTGTCGTCGTCGGCTGGAGGAATCATCCCCTCGCCGGAAGACGGAATATTCCTCTTCGAGATCTCCTCCAGCAACGATTCCTCAGTCGAGAGTCCGGTTCCGGAACACGCGCCGCCGTCGATCAAGCGTTTCGATGCGAAAAACTGGTCCTCGAGCCCTACATGGAGCTCGGGAGTAGCGAGGCCATTAAACAAGCGGTGATCGCTGGGCTGGGTATTTCCGTACTTTCCGGGCGCAATATCCGTCCCGAGGTGAAACAGGGCCTCCTTCAAATTCTGGATGTCGCCGGCTTTCCTCTGCAGCGGCACTGGTATGCCGTTTATCCCAAAGGAAAGCAGCTCTCCCAAACCGCGGAGAGCTTCCGCAACTTTCTCCGAACGGAGGGCCCCGCCGTCCTGGAACAGAAGCCGAGCGGAATGGATCCTCCTCCCGCTGGGTCGAAGAGAATCAAGCGTCCCCGGGTAGACCCAAGTTCGGCCTAAACCGACAGGTAATCGAGAGCGGGCGCCAAGCGCCAACGCCGCTGCATCGCGCAAAGCGAATAGAACAGCTTGACCTGGAGCCGGAGTGAGAGAGGGAGATCGGGGTTTCCCGCCAGGAGATGAATCATCGCATCTTTCATCCCGCTCGGAGGATGAGGCGTCATGAAAACTTCGAACGCCCGGTCGTCATAGAACATTTGAATCATGTCGGCGAAGCGGCTTGCCAGCGCATGGATCCGACAAGTGAACTCGCATTGCTGCTCGGGAGAAAGTCCGCTCGAGTCTTCCGGCTGGCTCAAGATCTCCTCTGCCGCAACCACGCCACTTTCCAAGGCAACCGTCACCCCCGAGGAAAAGATAGGATCCAAAAATCCGGCCGCATCTCCCGCGGCCAACCATCGGGAGCCCCCAAGGCATTCCAACCGATAGGTATAATCTGCCGTGGTCCGGTACGAGCTCATCGCCTCCGCGTTTTCCAGCCGCGATCGGAGTTCCCTGCTCGCACGCACCGTTTCTTCAAAGAGTTCCGGAGGACTGCCCTTCCCGCTTTGAAACACCGAGATGGGCCTCACCATACCGACCGACGTTTTTTCCTCATCGAGCGGAATGAGCCAAAACCAGCCGTTGGAAAGACGCACGATCGTGATATTTCCGGCCGCTCTCCCTGGATTGCGGCGCACGTTCCGGAAATGCGCATAAACGGCCATCTTCTTCGGAATCCCAAGATCCGTTTTGGGCAGTCGAAGGAGTTTGGCCACGAAAGGCTCACGCCCCGTCGCGTCGATCAACCATTGCCCTCGGGCCCGCTCGATCGCTCCCGCCCGCTCATATTCCACTTCCACGCCATCCGGACCCTCCTGAAACCCACGCGCGACCGCCCCGAGGAGAACGGAAGCTCCGGACTCCTTGGCATGATCAAGGAGGAGGCTATCGAAGCGGGATCGTTCCACCTGAAAGGTCTTGTCGTATGGCTCGGCCAAGCAGTCTGCGAAAAAGAAACGCCGCAAGGATCTCCCATTGCTTAAGACAAACTCGGCTCCCGGCTTGATCATGAAACCGGCATTTTTCACCTTTTCCCATGCCCCGATTCGCATCAGCACCCGATGGGAAAAGGGCAACAGCGATTCCCCGATATGAAAGCGAGGGAAGACCTCTTTCTCCAAAAGCAGCACTTTCTTGCCGCTCCGGGCAAGAAGGCTGGCTGCGGCGCTTCCCGCCGGACCGCCTCCCACAATAATGACCGGATCGCTCATGGATTTTCTCGGCCTTGCTGCTCCAGGAGCCAGACACGGAGCGTGGATAAATTCTCCAGTACCTTTCGCGCCACCGTAGGATCTTGAATCGCAACCCCGTATCGTCGTTCCAGTTCCGCAGTCAGTTGGAGAGCATCAATCGAATCGAGCCCGATGCCGTTCGGGCCGAAAAAGGGAGTCTCCTCACCAATGTTCTCGACCGGAATGCGGAGCATACAAGATTCCACGAGAAGGGCGCGTAGCTCATTGTAAGTGACCGATTGGGTGCTCATCCAGATAAGAGGTCTAGTCTATATAACTGTATATAAAAAATCTACTGGGAATTTCCCCCTGCCCCAAGCCGGGGGTCCGCCTCTACCACACGCCACCGGCCACAGGGTCCCCTTCCGGGGGAAGCATGGCCATCTTTTCCCTTGGATCGTC
This sequence comes from Methylacidimicrobium tartarophylax, assembly GCF_902143375.2. Taxonomy (GTDB): domain Bacteria; phylum Verrucomicrobiota; class Verrucomicrobiia; order Methylacidiphilales; family Methylacidiphilaceae; genus Methylacidimicrobium; species Methylacidimicrobium tartarophylax. Next base: position 8,570 of record NZ_CABFVA020000084.1, read on the forward strand.
TCTTCGCTCTCCGTGTAGTAATAAAACGAGTTATGTCCACTGCGCGGGAAGCAAAAGCCGTCGTCGCCGTCACCGGGCTGGGGGCGGTCACGGCCCTCGGCGAGGACGCCGCCTCCTCTTGGAAAAGCGTGCTGGAGGGCTTGGATGGGAGACGCCCGGTCGATCTGTTCGAAACGGAGGGATGCCGTTGCCGCTCGGCCGCTCAGGCTGCGATCCCGGACATCCCCTCCCTCACGTCCAAGGAGATACACCGGCTCCCTCGCACCTCCCGCTTCGCCATTCCCGCCGCTCGGGAAGCCCTCGCCCAAGCGGACCTTTTGCTCCCAAATGGGCAGGCGAAGCTACCCCAAATCCCCCTCTGCCTAGCTACAACCGAAGGCGGAATGGAGTTCGGAGAGCGATTCCTTGAGGAAATCCTCGCGGGTCGAAAAGGCCATCTCCACTGGGTAGGCCGCTACCAACCCGAGCAGCAAGCCATCGACCTTCAGCGATGTCTGGGCCTATACGGCCGCTCCATCGTGATCGCCAACTCCTGCTCCAGCGGCGCGGACGCCTTGGGTTATGCCGCACAGCTAATCTGGACCGGCGAAGCCTCCTGCGTGCTGGCCGGAGGTTTCGAGGCGCTCGCGGAGACCGTCTTTGTCGGATTCGATTCGTTGCGCATTCTGACGACCGAGCGTTGCGCTCCCTTTGATCGAGGACGCAGCGGGCTCTTACTCGGGGAAGGCGCCGCCTTTCTCGTCCTGGAATCCTTGGAGCACGCGTTGGGTCGACGCGCTCGACCTCTCTGTCGATTGACCGGATACGGCCAAGCCACCGATCTCTATCATCTCACCCAGCCCTCTCCTGATGGACGCGCGCTCTGTCAAGCCATGGAATACGCTCTTACTCAGGCCAAACTCTCCCCGGAAGCAGTCGGTTACCTGAACGCACATGGGACGGGCACTGCCTTGAACGATGAGGCAGAGGCCCACGCCTACTCCCGCTTTTTCGGAGCGGGCTGGAAGACCCCGCGGATGAGTAGCACCAAGGCAATCATCGGCCACACCCTGGGCGCTGCGGGTGCGATTGAGGCCGTTTTCTCCGTTCTCGCCTTGTCCACGGGGCGGCTCCCCCCTCAGTGGAACTCCCCCAACCCTCTTCCCGAGGTGGGACGAGCCCTGGTTCGTCCTCTGGAACCCTCTTTCCCGCTCGATCACACGATGAGCGTCAACGTGGGGTTCGGGGGCACCAATGCCGCCTTACTCTTTTCCCGTCATGACTGATCGTTTGCCCGTCTACGTGAACGCGGTCGGAGCAGTTTCCCCCGCCGGGCTGGGGGCCGAACCCCTTGCGCAATGGCATTCACCGGCCGAAAAGGAGATGGCCCTCTCTTCCTCCTCGTCTTGCAGCTTTTCCGTCTTCCGCGTCGACCGCTCCGATCCCCGATGGAACAGATGGACGGCAGAGCCGCGGCTTCGCCGCGCGGGAGGATTGGCGCAATTCCTGGTCGAGGCCATCCATCAGGCGCTGGTCGGCGTAACGGCGCAGGCGAGATCCCAAATAGGGCTGGTTGCGATCTTCAACAACGGCAGCATTGCCCATACCGCTCGCTTCTTCACCGGTTATCGAAGCCAGGGTCGCCGCTTCGCGAGCCCCCTCCTTTTCCCCGAAACCGTCTACAACGCGGCAACAAGCCACGCAGCGGCCGTATTCGGACTCGGCGGTCCCACCTGTTCGTTGATCGGTGATGAGTCGGCATGGGTCGAGGGGATCCGGATGGCGAGGATTTGGCTCGAACTCGGACACGCCTCCACCGCTCTTGTCGCCGCAGCCGAAGAGCTCACCCCGGTAATGCTCGATGCGTTCCACTCCGCTGGCTGGCTTCGAAAAGTCCGGCCTTTTCGACCGACTGAGGGCGCGGCCGCCCTGCTTCTGACAACCCGTCCGGAGGATGCCCTCTTTGCTCTCCTCGGAGCGCCAACGAGCTTCCCTTACCGCAACCGAGGGGAACTGGCCTTGATGGCCTCCAAGCTTGCCTGCGAGCTGCCACCGAAGATCCCGGCTTATCCCACGGCCGAGGCCTCTTGGCTCGGACCACTCGAACGAGTCCTCCTTCGCCGGGTGCCTTCCCTAGGCTCCTTCCCCTACCTGGGAGAAGCCTTCTCCGTCTCCGCCGGCTGGCATACGATTCGCGCCGCCAGCCTTCTTTCCGAGCAGCACCCGGAGATCCTCCTTCCTCTATGGGGCCGCATGCATCAACTCTCGTGGCTACATCTCCGTCTCCCCGGTTAACAGCCTGTCGGCCTTTCCGTTTCCCTCTGGAATATGGTAAAAGAGGGCATGGCTGAGCGATTTGTGACGGTGGATCG
>NZ_CABFVA020000085.1 GCF_902143375.2 Methylacidimicrobium tartarophylax
CAAGGCGCAACGAAGCAGACAGGTCCATTTCGCAAGCCGCAGGAGATCGCTTGTGAGACATGCAGGCTAGCCCGGAGGGTTTCCCTTTGGTAAGGATAGAAGGGTGCGCTCTGACTCTGATCCACTGGCCGAACGATTCTGGTTTTCCGCCGAAGGACGGCGGCTGGCGGGGACCCTCTTCCCCCCCTTCCTGCTCGGCCGGCGCTGGTTTTCTGGAAAGGCACGGGGCCTTGAGGAAGTCTGGGTGGCCGACGCCTTTCTCCTCGGTCCGCGAGAGGCGGGCCTGCGCCTCCTCCTCCTCCAGGTTCGCTTCGCTGCCGGAGAGACCGCCCTCTTCTCCCTGCCCATCCGGTTGGCTGGAAATCTTCCGCCAACCGGCTTGGTGGAGGGGGACCGGATCGGCCCGCTCTCCGCTTCCTCGCCGCAGTGCCTTTGGGAGGCGACCGGAGATCCGCTTTTCGGCGGCGCCCTGCTCGATCTGCTGGCCGAAGAGAAGGAGCTGTTGGGGCCGCAAGGAATCCTGCGGGGGAGAAGAGGTCCGCTTCTGGACGAGCTTGACGCTTCGGGCGAGCTTCCGAAAGATTCCCGGCTGCTCGGCCGGGAGCAGAGCAACAGCTCGCTCCTCTTTGGAAACCATCTCTTTTTCAAGCTCTATCGGAAGATCGAAGGAGGCCCCAATCCCGATGCAGAAATCCACGAACGCCTCTCCGGCGTGCTCCGCTTCCCCCACGTCCCCCGTTACGGTGGCCGGCTCGATTACGAGCCGCAGAACGGCCCTCCGATCCTGCTCGGGCTCTTGACCGAGGCGGTTCCCCATCGATCCGACGCATGGACCCTCGCTCTGGCGGCGGCGACCGAGTGGATGCAGCAGGCAGGCGAGCATCGTCCCGAAGAGCCATCTTCCCGGCCGTCCTGGGAGCTTTTGGGGAGACGGACTGCCGAGTTCCATCTGGCGATGGCGGGCCCGCCGGACGACCCGGCTTTTCGGCCGGAGCCGTTGAGGGGAGAAGAGATTCCCCTCTTTTTCGAGGGAGCCCTCGGCCTGCTTCGGCGATCCTTCGGGATGCCGGACGGCCCTCCGGAAGTACCGCTCGGTGTCGAAGAGGAGCGTCTGGCGAAGCTCTTTCCGCGAATCGAAGCCCGCTTCCGCGCGATTCTCCGCTTGCCGGCCAACCTCCTCAAGATCCGGATCCACGGCGACTACCATCTCGGACAAGTCCTGGCCACCGAAGACGATTTCGTGCTGATCGACTTCGAAGGAGAGCCCGAGCGCTCGTTGGCCGAAAGGCGGCATAAAACCCTGGCGCTCCGCGACGTCGCAGGAATGGTCCGCTCATTTCACTACGCCGCCCTCGCCCCCATCTTTCTGCAAGGGGATACGGGGGAGGAGCGAAGCCGGCGGCTGGCCGTCGCCGACGACTGGCGGCGCCGGGAGACCCGGCGGTTCCTCGAAGGCTATTTTGCGGCCGCGGGCGGGGCGCCCTTCCTGCCGACCGCACCGGCGGAGCGCGGGACACTCCTCGACTTCTTCGTCCTGGAGAAGGCGGTCTACGAAGTGGGCTACGAGCGAAACAACCGACCGGCGTGGATGCAAATTCCCCTGCGTGGCATTGAAGAACTCCTGGAAGGGAGCCGGCAATCGGAGGAGAATGGACAGTCATGAGCCGAGGAGACACGGAAAGGCTGATCGACATGACAGAAGAGCGGCGCTCCGCGAAGGCCGTAGCGCGTCCCAAAGAGCTTCCTGAGGTTTGGGGAGAGACCGACACCTTTCTCTTCCGCCAAGGCAATCACTTCCGGCTTCATGAGAAGCTCGGCGGTCATCTGCTCTCCTGGAAAGGGCAGAGAGGCGCCTACTTTTCGGTCTGGGCGCCCAACGCCGAGGAAGTCTCCTTGGTGGGAGATTTTAACGACTGGAATCCGGATGCAACCGCGATGGCTCTCCGGGAGGACGAGACCGGCGTTTGGGAAGCATTTGTCCCCGGGCTCGAGAGCGGCGTTCTCTACAAATACTTCATCCGCTCCAAGCAGCACGGCTTAACCACGGTGAAGAGCGATCCCTACGCCTTCCTTTGGGAAGTTCCTCCCCGCAGCGCATCGGTGCTCTGGGATCTCTCCTATGAGTGGAGCGATCGTGAATGGATGGCGACCCGGCAAGAAAGAAACGCGCTCAACGCCCCCTGGTCGATCTACGAGGTGCACCTGGGCTCGTGGCGACGGGTGCCCGAGGAGGGGCATCGGCCCCTCACCTATCGGGAGATCGCCCCGCAACTCGCCGCCCATGTGAAAGCCATGGGCTTTACCCATGTGGAGCTCTTACCCATCATGGAGCATCCGTTTTCGGGCTCCTGGGGCTACCAGACGATCGGCTACTTCGCGCCGACCAGCCGCTTCGGCACCCCCCAGGATTTCATGTACCTCGTCGAATATCTCCACCAGCAGGGGATCGGGGTGATCCTCGACTGGGTCCCCTCCCACTTTGCGACCGATGGACACGGCTTAGGGCTCTTCGACGGCACCCACCTCTATGAGCACGCCGACCCGCGCCAGGGGTTTCATCCCGACTGGGGGAGCTATATCTTCAACTACGGCCGCAACGAGGTCCGCGCTTTCCTTTTGAGCAGCGCCCGTTTCTGGTTCGAGAAGTACCACGTGGATGGTTTCCGGATCGATGCCGTCGCCTCGATGCTCTATCTCGACTACTCCCGCCGAAACGGGGAATGGATCCCCAATCAGTACGGGGGAAACGAAAACCTCGAGGCGATCCGCTTTCTCCGCATCTTAAGCGAGCAGCTCTACCAGGAATTTTCCGGCATCCAGCTCATGGCCGAAGAGTCGACCTCCTATCCGATGGTGAGCCGCCCGGTCTACATGGGGGGCTTGGGCTTCGGCTTCAAGTGGAACATGGGGTGGATGCATGACACGCTCGACTACTTCTCCTGCGATCCGGTTTACCGGAAGTACCACCAGCACTGCCTCACCTTCAGCGCCTGGTATGCCTGGCATGAAAACTTCATCCTCCCCCTCTCCCACGACGAGGTCGTCCACGGGAAGGGCTCGCTGATCGCAAAAATGCCGGGGGACGACTGGCAGAAGTTCGCCAACCTGCGAGCGCTCTTCGGCTATATGTTCTTTTTCGTCGGCCACAAGCTTCTCTTCATGGGCGGAGAGTTCGGGCAGTGGAAGGAGTGGTATCACGAGGTCAGCCTCGACTGGCATCTGGCTTCCGAGGGGCTGCATCACCAGTTGCTCCAGTGGGTCAGCTCCCTCAACCACCTCTATGTGCAGGAGCGTGCGCTCTACGAGAACAACTTCACCGGCCACGGCTTTTCCTGGGTCGACTTCAGCGATGCGGAGAGAAGCGTGATCAGCTTCCTCCGCAAGTCGAAGGACGGGCGGGAGCAGATTCTCTGCGTCTTCAACCTCACCCCGGTTCCCCGAATCGGCTACCGGGTGGGCGTTCCCTTTGCCGGATATTGGCGGGAGATTGCCAACAGCGACGCGCGCGAATTCGGGGGCAGCGGGATGGGGAACCTGGGCGGCCTCGAGGCCGACTGGCTTCCGTGGCAGGGGCAGCCTCACTCGCTCAACCTGACGCTACCCCCGCTTTCGGCGTTGGCCTTGAAGAGAGTGCTCTAGCGTACTCTCTCTTTGCCTCGCCCCAAGGGCTTTCGGCCTTCCGGGGAAAGATGAACGCTCAAGGCGCCGGCGGCTCGCGCCCCGAGCGCACCGACAAAGGTGCTTCCCGCCCATGCCGCCACGGCCGCCCCGGGGCCCGTCTCGGCTCCGAGCATCCCTCCGATCGCGCTTCCCAATCCCTGCGATCCTACCCGCAATCCGGCTTGCGCAAGGTGGATCGCCGAGTCCCGCAGCCGCTCCTCGGCCAAGGCTCGCCCTGCTTTCCGCCAATCTTCCGACTGGAGGAGTTCCGACGCCCATCCAAAGCGGCGCGCATGACGGAAAAACTCACGGCGCCACCGCCGCAGCCGTTCGGACGCGGAGGAAGCATCGCCCTTTTCTCCTGCTTCCGCCGCCTTTGCTTCCCTCCGCCGAGCGCGGCGGAGGGCCTCCGCCTTGGCCTGCTCGATCGGCGTCCCGCTTCCCTGCCGTCGCTTTCCCTCCCGCCCAATCCGGCGCGAGAAGCCCTTGACCGCTTCCGACACGACCTCCCGCGCTCCTCGGGCCAACTCCCCGAAACTCATCGCCACTCGCACCGTTCCTGGTTCCTGTTGCTTGTCCATAGCATTTCCGTGGGACGATCTCCGGTTGACGCGCATCCCTTCCTTTCCCTCCCGGGCATCTCGCGCCGTAGGCTTATGGAAAAAGGTCTCCTCCGCTCTCTTGTGCGCGAAATTTTCCCAAAGCGTGGGTAGTCTGCCCCAGTCATGGCACGAGTAGTCCTCTTCCGCCGCTCCCGCGGCACAAGAGAAGACGGGAAGGACCAGCGGCACGGTGCGAAACGAGGCGATCGGCACAGATCCTGCTCTTCCCTCCTCGCCATGCTACGGACAAAACCTCGGCGCTCCCTGCTTGGTGCTCTTGTCGTCCTCTTCTTCGTTCTCACCCCGCAGGGATACCCCGCTCCGCCCAGCGAGCCGCCCGCGGATTCGTCGAGCCCATCCGGCGAAGCAGCACCGCCGGGGGAAGAGACCCCAAGCGACCGCAAGCTCCGCAGCGCCCTCGAACAGCCAAGGCACCCGGCCAAAAGCCAATCCGATCTCGAAAAGGCGATGACCCAAATGCCCGAGGTCGAGGTGGTCGCCGTCACGCCGCTGCCGGGAATGGGACAGCCGCTGCAAAACCTGCCGGGCGATTATCAGATCCAGCAGGGGAAGACCTGGCTGCAGCAAGAAGAGTTTAGCTTACCCGAGTTCATGGAACGCAACATGGCGAGCGTCAACGAGGTCAACATGAACGGCAATCCGTTTCTCCCCAACATCAACTACCGAGGCTTCGCCGCCTCCCCCGTTCCCGGAACTCCCGTGGGGATCTCCGTCTTCCTGGATGGCGTCCGGATCAACGAGCCGTTCACGAACAACCTGCTCTGGGACTACGTTCCGCAGCTTGCCATCCAGAACATGGAGATGGTTCCGGGCTCGAACCCGATCTACGGCCAGAACACCCTGGGAGGAGCCCTCGTGATGCAGACCAAGAACGGCAGAACCAGCCCGGGCTCGATGCTTCAGGACTACGCGGGGGTCTGGGGTACCAACGACCTGGAGTTCCAGCACGGAGGCTACAAGGGAAACTGGGACTGGTTCTTGAGCGGCAACTGGATGAGCCAGGACGGCTGGCGCCAGCAGAGCTCGAGCTACGTCAAGCAGCTCTTCGCCAAGGTCGGCTACCATACGGAAGCGACCGACGTCCACGTAGAATACATCGGAGCCGATAACCTGCTGAACATCCTGGGGCCCACTCCCCTCGACATGATCGCCACCGGCGGGAACTCGATGATCTATACCGGGCCGAATCCCCAATATGATAATCTCAACATGGTCAACCTGCTCGCCTCGCAAAAGCTCTCCGACGAGCTGACCTTGGGGGGCAACGCCTACTTCCGCGAGTCGAACTACAACTTCAGCAACGGCAACGTCGCCAACAACGTCGATCAGTTCTTGGGCTTCAACTATCCTCTGGCCGGTCAGGCATTGAATGCAAACGGGATGCCCATTCCCGCGGGAGAATGGGATTTCGGCTCGATCGCCCAGACGGGCGCGGGAGCCCGGCTCCAACTCCAGTGGGAGAAGAGCTTCGCCGGCATGGAAAACTATGCGGTGGCGGGAGCGAGCTTCGATTGGGCCCAGTGCTTCTTCAGCTCCGGATTCTACCCGGCGGCGATGGGAGCCAATTACAACAACATGACGATTCCCGGCTACCCCTTCCAGGATCAGTTCTCCGTGCCGACGTTTAGCGATTACATCGGCCTCTACCTAACTGACACCTTTTCGCCCACTCCCTGGTTTCATTTGACGGGGGCCCTCCGGGACAACTACGCGCAGATGGTCATCGGGGGCACAGGGGTCGACGAGAATAGCGGGGAGACGGTTTCCCTGGCGGCGGCCGAGCGCTTTCAGCAGGTCACCCCCGCCGCGGGCTTTACCCTCCAGCCGCTCGCCGCCTTCGGCGTTTCCGACCCCACGCTCAAGGATCTCACCTTCTTCTTCAACTACAGCGAGAGCTTCCGACCGCCCATGGTGGGCGAGATCACCGGAGCCAACCCCGCGATTCCGGTGATCCTGCCCGTGGCACAACTCGGAGACCCATCCCTCTCCCCGGTCCTGGCCCAGACTTTTGAGAGCGGCTTCCGCGGCAAGCTCACTCCGGGGAGCATAGACTGGGCCTTCTCCTTTTATCGGACCGGCATCTCCAATAATATTATGTTCGAGCAGACCGGCCACTCGGCCGCCGGGTTTTTCCAGAACATCGGCGAGGAGCAAAATCAGGGCGTCGAGGTCACCGTCCAGGGCAGCTACAAGAAGCTCACCTGGTTCGCAAACTGGTCCTTCCTCGAAGCAACCTTTCAAAGCCCGCTGCTCCTGGAGAATGCCGTGAGCACGGCAGTGCCCGTCCAACCGGGAGATCGGCAACCGAACCTCCCCCAGCAGATGGTCAAGGCGGGAATCACCTATCAGCTCCTTCCGCAGTGGCAGGTTTCGATGGACTTCCAGTACTATTCGAGCCGGGTGCTCTACGGGGACTGGGCCAATGTCTATCCAATGCTGACCGGCTTCGCCGTGCTCAACCTGCAAACCTATTATACGATCAACAAGCACTGCCAGATCTTCGCCTTTGCGACCAATCTCTATGATGAGCAATACGCGAGTGCCGGCCTCATCAGCCAAAATGTCTTTACCGGCGCTCCCCACGGAGGAACCATCGTCCCGTTCGTGACGCCAGGATCGCCCTTCGGTGTCTGGGGTGGGGTCCGCCTCCAGTTTTGAGCGATCGCGCCGTCGGGCTGCCGAAGGGAAAGCGATCGGTCCTGATCCGACCTCCGTGAAAATCGCGACACGCATTCGTCTCGCCTCCAGCGTGCTCTTTCTCTTGGTCGCCGCCCTTTCTGTCGAAGCCGCCTGGCTGGCGCTCCGCGGACAGAAACAGATCGAGCGGGTAGAGGAGGAGCTGACACAGCTCTCGCTGCTCGCCGATCTTGAGCTTTTCGCCCAGCGGGAGGTCGCGGAAGTCTCGGACGTTCTCGGAGGGAAGGATCCAAAGGCCCGAGCCCAGTTTTCCGATTTCGCCCATCAAGCACGCGAACTCCTGGTCCGCTGCCGGTCCCTGCCGCGGGGCGAAGCGGAAAAGGAGAGCCTCGCCTCCGTGGAGCAAAACACGCTTGCGCTCGAAAAAATGGGTCGGGAACTCCTTGAGCGGCCGAGCCGGGCGGAAGGTTCCGTTTCGTTTTCCGGAGTCGACTCCCTGGAGGCCTTCCTGGATGGCCCGTTCCGTCATTCGGTGCGAGCGCTCGTGCATCGGTTCCACAAGGGAGCGATCGAGCGTGCCCGGGAAAAGGCTCGTCTCCTCAAGGAGACCGCCACGCTCTTGATCGCTCTCTGCTTTCTTGCCGGCCTAGGATTGGCCGCCCTCGTCTCGCTCTGGCTCTCCCAAGGGATCGGCCGTCCCTTGCGCAACTTGGTCGAAGCCGCCCGAAGCATCGGCCGCGGGGAGCCAAAAGGCCTTCCGGAAATTCCTCCCTCCGGAGATCTGCGGGAGCTCGCCCTCGCCTTTCACCAGATGGCAAGCGAGCTCCAAGCCTCGCAGGAGAAGATCGTACGGACGGAGCGGATGGCGACCATCGGGGCCACCGCGGCCGCCGTGGCCCACGGAATTCGCAATCCACTGGCCAGCATTCGCGCGCTGGCGCAGGTCCCGCTCCTGCAGCCCGGCTCTACCGGCTCTACCGGAGATACCCTCCGGGAAATCATCTCCGAAACGGACCGCCTCAACCGCCGAATCGGTCAGCTTTTGACCTTTGCCAAGCCCCTCATTCCGAGACCGATTCTGGGCAGCCTCAATGGGCTCGCCGAGGCCATTGCGCCCTCCCTGGCCAAAGGAGAAGGCAAGGAAGTCACGATCGATCTCTGCTTGCACCCCGATCTTCCTCCGGCCCGGTTCGATCCTGCCCAGATGGAACAAGTTCTGATCGAACTTCTGGCCAATGCGCTCGCGGCCGTCGGCCCGGGCGGACACATCCGCCTGAGCACACGCGTCCAACCGGACCGACGTCTTGCCCTCGAGATCGAAGACGACGGCGAGGGGATTTCCGAAGAGAATCTCCGTCGGGTGACCGAGCCCTTTTTTACGACGCGGCCGGAAGGATCGGGCTTGGGCCTGGCGATCGTCCAGCGATACGTTACCCACAATGAAGGCGAGGTTACCGTGAGCAGCCGGATCGGCCAGGGAACACGAGTCACCCTGCTCTTCCCCGCCGCAACCGAAGGAAGTGATGGGACTCAATATTCTGCTCGTTGAGGACGAACGAAACCTGGCTCGGTCGATTCGCGAGCTTCTCACCGCTCAAGGCCACGAAGTTTCGCTGGCCTTTGATGGCAACGAAGGGCTCCGGCAAGCCGAGCTCATCGCCCCCGATCTGCTCCTTCTCGATGCGCGCCTTCCCGGTCTCTCCGGACCTGAGATTCTCCGTCGGGCGCGGGCGATTTATCCCACCTTGGCGGCCCTCGTCTTTACCGCCTATGCTTCGGTCGAGGATGCGGTCGCCGTCATGAAGCTCGGCGCCTTTGACTATCTTCAGAAGCCGCTGGACCTCGACCGCCTTTGCGTGCTCGTCGATCGAGTCGAGGAGACCGTCCGCCTCAAGCAGGAACTGGCCTACTACCGAAGCCTGGATGAGCCGATCCTGGTCGGGGAGTCGCCGGCGATCCTCTCCCTTCGGGAAAAGATCGACCGGTTGAGCCGACTGGAAGGAAGTCAAGGACTCCCGACCGTTTTGATCTCCGGAGAAACGGGGACCGGCAAGGACGTCGTTGCCCGCCTCCTTCACCAGCAGAGCTCCCGGCGAGGAGGCGCCTTCTTGGCGATCAACTGCGTGGCGCTTCCCGAAAGCTTGGTCGAAAGCGAGCTTTTCGGCTACGAGCGGGGAGCCTTCACCGGAGCCCAAGGAGCGAAGCTCGGGCTCATGGAAGCCGCCGACAAGGGAACTCTCTTCCTGGACGAGATCGGCGACCTCCCCCTCCCCATACAGGGAAAGCTGCTGACGGCCATCGAACGCAAGACCGTTCGACGGCTCGGCGGCATCCGCGATCGCAAGGTCGATCCGTGGATCCTTGCCGCGACCAATCGGAACCTGGAGAGCTTGATCGGGGATGGCACCTTCCGGGCCGACCTCTACTACCGATTACGCGTCGTCCATCTCGAACTGCCCCGGCTACGCGAGCGGGCGGGCGACATTCCGCTTCTGGCGGAATATTTCCTTCGTCTCCATGCCACCCGTTATGGGAAGTCAGGCAAGAAGCTCGCGCCGGATGCGCTCTCGACTCTGCAGGCATATCCGTGGCCGGGAAATGTCCGCGAACTCTCCCACGCGATCGAGCAGGCGGTTCTCTGGTCGAAGGACGAGATACTCACGGCTGCCGATTTTGCCTGGCCGGGCCATCTCGCAGGGGGAGCCGCTCGCCCCTTTGCCACGCCCGACGAAGCGGTCCGGACGCTTCTTCGCGAAGGGCTCTCGTCCGCCGAGATCGAAAAACGGCTCTTGCAGCAGGCCCTCGAGGCCTCGGGAGGCAATATCTCCCAGGCCGCCCGCCTCGTGGGCATGACCCGGGACATCCTCCGCTATCGGATGGAAAAGTATGGTATCGCGGCAGGATAAGTGCCGAATGTATCACCGCCGAGGCAAAACTGACCCACGTTCGTGAGGATGTCAGACAACAGCCAGAAATGACGCATCGACGACACGATGAATCGACCTCTGACCTATGTTTGGGGGAATGCATCGTAAGTAGTTGCTATACAGTATATTGCATTTCCCATTGGCACTACAGTGCCTATTTTTGCCCTTTTGGAGTCGGCTACGGCTGCCGGGCAGAGATACGTAAGGTAGAGAGGATTTGCCGGGCTTGATGATTCGCGGCGGTGACCCTGCGACCTTTTTTCCCTCTCGAAGGCGAACTCCACCAGATGGATGGTTTGGAGCGCAGCCCAAGCCTGCTCGGTGGAGAAGGGTAGATTGGCCTTAACAGCCTGTCGTACTTTCCCTTTCCCTCTGGAATATGGTAAAAGAGGGCATGGCTGAGCGATTTGTGACGGTGGATCGGATGACGCCGATGCTTTTG
>NZ_CABFVA020000086.1 GCF_902143375.2 Methylacidimicrobium tartarophylax
CAAGGCCCAACGAAGCAGACAGGTCTATTCCGCAAGCCGTAGGAGATCGCTTGTGAGACATGCCGGTTAGAGCAGGCGCGGCCGAGGGACCGACGCCGCGAGTGCTATTTCGCCGTGCCGACCGAATCCGCCACCGCTACCGGGCGCAAGGCGCCGGAGCGGACGTCATAGAGGAAGCCGTGGATAGGAATCCAAGAGGGGACCAGCGGATGCCGCCGGAGACGCCGGACGTCCTCTGCAATGCTCTCCTCCTGGTTTCGAATCGTCAGCCAGTCGATATACTGGGCCTCCGACGTGCCCGAGCCGGATCCTCGATCGTGCCATCCGTCACTTTCCAGAACGGCGTGATCGAGGCTCTTCGCCAGCAAGCCACGCATGATCTCGTCGGAAAAGGTCTCCATGCCGCAATCGCTATGGTGGATGACGAACCATTCCCGGGTTCCCAGAAGCTTGTAGGAGATCACAAGCGAACGGATCGCGTCTTCGCTCGCCCTCCCTCCCGCATTACGGACCACATGGGCGTCCCCCTCGTCCAAGCCCGCAAACTTTGCGGGGTCCAACCGCGCGTCCATGCACGTCAGGATGGCGAAACGACGTGACGGCGGCATCGCCAAATTACGCTTGTCCCCAAAGCCTTGCGCATATCGCCGATTTGCATCCAGGATTGATTCAAGAATAGTAGCCATGCAAAAATGTATCCGGGCGGTTCCCACGACGTCAATAGTTGTAATAGCATCTGTTGCGTGCGCCTTCCAGGGGACATCCGATCCGAGGGCCGATCCGGAGGCCTCCCTCCGATCCCATGGAGCCGGAGCCGGTTCATTCGTCGCCGCTTCCACGAAGGGGAAGCGCGCCCGAGGAAGACGCTACTTCCTTCCCCTTGTGCGGGAAAGTGCTTCGCCGTATCTTGCCACGTCATGCGCCCGCCCGAAGAGCTTCGCTCCGACTTTCCGGCCCTTTCCCAGGCGGCTCACGGCCATCCCCTCGCCTACCTGGACAACGCGGCCACGACCCAGAAGCCCAGAGCCGTGCTCGACGCCGTCCGAAGCTTTTATGAGAAGGATTACGCCAATGTCCACCGGGGCCTCTACGACCTGAGTGTCCGGGCGACCGAGGCCTTTGAATCCTCTCGGCGGCGGGTTGCCGACTTTCTCGAGGCCGCCTCGCCCGAAGAGATCATCTTCACCCGGGGGACGACCGAGGCGATCAACCTGCTCGCCTCTTCGGCCGGGCGCTCCCTTCTCCAGCACGGAGACGGGGTGCTCCTCACCGAGATGGAGCACCATGCCAACCTGGTCCCCTGGCAGATGCTCCGCAGCTTAGGGATCCGCCTCCATTTCCTTCCCGTTGACGACGAGCAGGGGACCATCGACTGGAACCGGGTCGAGGAAATAGCCAAGAAACACCGGATTCGGCTGCTCGCCTTTACCCATGTCTCCAACTCCCTGGGCAAGGTGAATCCCGCCGCAGAGATCTGCGCACGCGCCCGCTCGCTCGGCCTTTTGTCCCTGGTCGACGCCGCCCAGAGCGCAGGCCATCAGCATCTAAGCGTTCGGGAGATCGGTTGTGACTTCCTCGCCTTTTCCGGCCATAAGATGTGCGCGCCAACCGGCATCGGCGTTCTCTATGGACGCCAGGAGCTCTTGGACCTCCTTCCCCCCTATCAGACCGGCGGGGAGATGATCGCCGAGGTCCGGCTCGATCAGAGTAGCTGGAAGAGTCCTCCCCACCGCTTTGAGGCGGGTACGCCCAACATCGGCGGGGCGATCGGCCTCCGGGCTGCCATTGACTACCTACAGACCGTCGGGCTCGACGCGGTCGAGAAGCATACGGCTTCCCTGGCCTCCTACGCGGCCTCCGGCCTCGCCTCGATCCCCGGCATCCGAATTCTTGGACCCCGCAACCATCGGGCAGGGATCGTCAGCTTCGTGCTCGACAAGGTTCACGCGCACGACCTGGTCGCCTTTCTCGATCAGGAAGGCTTGGCGCTACGCGCGGGAGACCACTGCAACCAGCCGCTTCTTCGGAAGTTCGGGCTTGCCGCCACGGCCCGCGCGAGCTTCTACCTCTACAACCTCCGGGAAGAGGTCGACCGCCTGATCGAAGCCGTCGAAAAGACTCGGCGCTATTTCGCGGGATAAGCCGGAGGCCCCCTCAATACCAATGGAACTCGACGAACTCTACCGGGAGGCCATCCTCGATCACGCCCGCCATCCCCGAAACTTCGGCGCACTCGAAGAGTGCAACCGGTCGGCGGCAGCCAAGAATGTGAGCTGCGGAGATGCGATCCAGCTCTTTCTCCGTCTCTCCCCCGCGGGAAGAATCGAAGTCGTCCGGTTCAGTGGGTCGGGCTGCGCCATCTCGACGGCCTCCGCCTCCCTCCTGACCCTGGCCGTTCAAGGGAAGACCGCCCAAGAAGCCGAAGCGCTCTTTGAGAAGATCCAGCGTCTGCTCACCGGCACTTCCGCTCCCCAAGACGAGTTGCCGGGAGACCTCGCCGTCCTCGCAGGGGTGCGACGCTTCCCGCAGCGGGTCGGCTGCGCCATGCTCTCCTGGCACGCCCTCGAAGACGCGCTCCGAACGGGCGAAAAGAATTCGGTCTGAACTTTCTCGATTCCTCGTGAGAACGGCATTGTTTTTGCTTCCATACGTAATTTATGAGTTACGTAATGTCATTGTCGCGCAGGACTCGATGGGAATGGTCCTCCCTTCTTGCGCGGTTTGGCCTTCTTTCGTGGCTTCTGCTCGGTGGAACGGGAGCATTCGCTTCTAGCGATGCCGACCTCTCGACCCCGACGGAAGTTGATCCGCTTCCCTCTCCCACGCAAAAAAGCAAGCCTGCCAATCTCTCCCCGGGAACCGCCTCGAAGCCATCCTCCCAGACGGTGACCTTGCCGGAGGTCGATGTCACCGCTACCTCCGAATGGACCTCCCCGGAGCTCAGCTCAGGCGAGCCCAACGCTCCGATTCTGCCTACCGCCGCCCCCGTCATCTCCACCTACGGCGTTCCCACCGACGTCATGGATACGCCCCGCCAGATCACTCCGGTCAACCAGACCCTGCTCAAGGCCGCCGGAACGCTCTATCAGGGCTATATCGATCCCATCTCCCTCTCCTCCATTTTGCCCACTGCCTATACGCAAATTAACGGAGGAATGAACGACTCCATCACGATCCGCGGACGCCAGGCCCTCCCCTACATCAATGGCATTGAAGTCACCCTGCAGAACAACGCCCAGGCGATGGTCCCCTGGAGCTGGAACATGGTCGAATCGATGGACATCCAAGAAGGACCGGCGAATGCGGTCTTTGGAGCGACCCAGGCATCGACCGGAAGCGTCAACTACATTACGAAGCAACCCTACTTCGATCAGTTTCGCGGCCGCGTCTGGGACACGACCGGGATGTATGACCAGTACCTCTGGGGCGCCGATGCCGGCGGGCCGGTCAACGATAAGGTCGCGTGGCGCTTCTCCTACATGGGGCAGGACCAAGGCAGCTACTACCAGTACATGTATAACCGGCAGGAAAATTTTTACGTCGCCGTGGGCGCCAAGCCTTACGAGAACTACAAGATCGATTTCTATGGAGACTACGGTAGCTACGACTTCTATCCGCAATTCGTTGACATGATGAACCGGCCGACCAACGCCCTGATTCGCAACGGCCTATATAACACCGGGGTCGTGCCCGGCTTCCCCGGGTCCGTCGCGCAAGGCGGCCCGATCACCGGCTCGCCCACCAATCCCGCGTTCTCCACGTATGCGGGTTCCGTGGTCCCGATCAATCGCCGCGCCACTCTCTGGTCCCCCTATGGCGGCGGACAGGGAACGACCGGCCTCGCCCAGCTCGTTCAGAGCCTGACCGTCAGCGAGGACCTCGCGATCGTCAACAACACGATGTTCTGGTACTCCAGCGCCCAGTTCGTGGAGCCTCAGGTTTACTACTCCGAGTATGTTCCGGGGGATTACGAAATCGACAACCGCACCGAAGTCCGCTGGAGCTACGATCCACTCGCGGAACAGTCCGAGCACCGGAGAAGCCGGCGCGAGCAGGATCTCCTGGAAACCGCCTTCGGCAGCCTCCGCCTCCATAACGTGATCGATACCGGCCTGGAATGGCACTACCAATATAACAACGACTATCTCTCCCAGAACGTGATGAATTACAGCAACTCCTGGAGCATCGCAAACCCTGCGGCTCCCGGACTGACCAATCCCGCCCTCTTCTATCTTCCTTCCACCAAACAGTTTCGCAGCTACATCAATAATCCGCATGCATCCGGCGGAGGCGAGTGGCAGATCCCCGGCGCTCCCGCAGGATACTACTACGAACCCCTCAACGGCGCAGGCGGGACCACGTTCGGCGACTACTGGGCCGTTGCCCCCTTCTTTCAAAACAACCTCGATATCACCGAAAAGCTGAGCCTCTATTTCGGCGTCCGAGCCACCGGCTACTTCTGGGACTATTCCACGCCGGCCGGTCCGGCCGGAATGCCCCAGATCCCCAACCTGACCTCCGCCAGCCTACAGCAAAGCTCCCTCAACCCGCTGCTGGAAATCAGCCCGGTCTACAAGCCCTTTCCCTGGATGACGACCTATTTCACCTACAACTGGTCCTATGTGACGAATGCCGCCGCGTTCGGAGGGGCGGCTCCGACGTTCGACGCCGCTTCCTTTCGCCTCCTCAACCAGTTGATCGAAGGCGGGCTCAAGTTCAACCTCCTCGATGACAAACTCTTTGTGACCGCCGCCGGCTTCAGCCAAAACCAGGCGCTCAACAACATCAGCCTTCCCGCCACCCTCGCGCAGATCAACGGCTACGAGGTCAACATCGCCTACCAGCCGAATCGCAACTGGTGGGCACGCCTCGGTTACATCTATATGCACGGCATCGAAAACTGGAGCTCTCTTCCTCACGGCCCGTCGATGGCACAGAACTACTCAACGGCGATCGCCTTGCAAGAGGGGCTGGCGCTCAACACGAGCTCCGTTTTCCCTTCCGGGATCTACAACATGATCGGATTCCCCGACCAGTACGCCAGCGGCACCATCACCTATACTTCGGATGCCGGGATCGGCGTGACCTTGCAAGGGATCGCCATGAGCCGCCAATATTTGGACTATTTCTACGATACCTATATCCCATCGCAATTTTTGATGAACCTGCAGGTTTTCTACACGCAACCGAAGTGGGAGCTCCGGCTGTACATCTACAACCTCGGCAACCAGAATTACTGGTTGCCTTTCGGGGTCGGCTCCAGCGGGACGCGGACCTTCGACGAAGAAAACATCGTCGCGGGATGGCCTTTCTGGATCGAGGGAACCGCAATCTGGAAATTCTAGCCGGCATGGTTCGTGAGAGGCCGGCAGGCGGCGAACGCAAGCGAAAGAGATGAGCCTCTTGGCGCGGCCGCCGGTCTTTGCCTGATCGACCACGAACCGCCTGGCCCCGATCACGCCATGGGCGCTTGGCCGCGCGGCAATGGCCGCACAATCCCGTGAGGAGAAGCGTCATGGCAAAGTCGCCTTCCCCCCTCGCGGGAGCATTGCATCGCGCGGTTCGTAGCGAGACCGCGTCGTTTGCCGTTATGTGGACGCCAAAGATGAAGCGGCCCGTCGGTTCTATTTACGCGAGAGCCTCCTGCCGCTGCCCGATCAACCGATGAAGCTCTTCCGGCCGATGAAGGCTCTTGCGAGGCTCTTCGCAGGCTGATCGCTCTTCCGCGCGACGAGAGAGCAAGTCGTCATAGCGAAGAGCCGGAAGGCTGCCATCCCCCACCCTGCCCTGGGGAAACCCCGATTTCATCCCCAGGGTGTTTTTCCGGCACAGGTGTCAGCACCGGGTGCGCCGGTCGGTAGCCGATCTTACCCGCCCGCCGCTACGCTCCCAGCACAAACTGGACAACCATCATGACAAGCACGGGAAGAGGTGCCGTTGACATCCGGAGTTTCATTCGCCGAAGGAGTTCTACTTTCCGCCCCATCCTTCTCCTTTCGTTGCTGCCGGGTCTTTTTTCCCTGCCGGGGAACCGAGCCGACGCGGTTTCCGCCCCCGGATTCGCTCCGGAGGTCGCCGCCGGCGAGGAACCGTCCGCCGAGTCGGGGCACGGGCAATCTTTGCGCAAGCCGCTGCTCTCCCAAAACCTCCCCAGTTCGACCGCCGAGGAGACGGTCGTCGAAGGCAAGGCTCCCAGTGTGCTCGCTCCTTGGGATAACTCAAGGTGGAGCCTCGATTCTCCGGAAATCTGGAGTGACCAGGTTGCGTCCAGCGACACCCCCGCCACGCTCATGGGAACCGGGCACATGCACCGGAAGTACCAGCCGATGGTCGGGTTCTGGTGGATGTACATGAACATGGGGCCGAACTATTGCCAGGGTTCCAACGCCATGAACCTCAACGGCCTAGACTCGGTCCGATACGCGGGGAAGCCGGTGGCGATGGGAAATACCAACATGTTCATGGAGCAGTACATGCCGATGCTCATGATGGGGATCACCGACAACCTGACCCTCATGGCGATGTTCCCCATCTGGGACAAGCAGATGACCATGGTCGGGCTGCCCATGGGGGGGTACGTTCATCACGGAATGGGGATGGGCCCCATGAAGGGAAAGAACGGCCTCCCTCTCCAGAGGATGCCGCCGGGATCGGAGATGTCGATGCAGGCGATCGGTCTGGGGGACATCAACTTCCAGGCGATCTGGAAAGTGTTGGACTTTCACCGGAACCGGCTGCAGATGAACTACGGATTCTCGGTTCCGACGGGGTCGATCGACGAGACGATGCCCGACATGGACGGACACCATGTCTATCCCTACGACATGCAGCTCGGCCTAGGAGTACCCGCCTTCATCACGGCGGCCACCTACCTGGGCCAGAGCGAGGACCGCCACTGGGGCTGGGGGGTCCAAGGCTACGCCACGATCCCCGTCGGGCGCAACTCCCAGGGGTATGGCTGGGGCAACTCGTTCCTGGGCAACGGATGGATCTCCTACAACTTCACCGACGCGATCTCCCTCAACTTCAGCGGCTTGGGCTCCTACCAAGGTGGGATCCATGGAGCGAACCCGGTCAACCAGCTTTCCCTCCGAAGCGCTCCCTTCGTCGCCATGCCCGATATCGTCGCCTCCTGGACAGGAGGAGAGTGGGCCGGAGTCGGCTTGGGGGTCAACATGAGGATGCCCGGCTTCGCCGCCGACGGCTTCAAAAAGATGGCGACATCGCCCGCGAGCGCCCTTGATGGGAACTTTCTCACCGCCCAGATCGTGGTGCCCTGCTATCAGTCCTGGAACGGGATCCAGTACGGCATGGGCTGGATGTCCACCGTCTCCTGGCAGTGGTGGTACTGATTGAGCCGCCATTTCTCACAAGCTATCTCCTGCGGCTTGCAGAATGGGCTCGTCTGCTTCGTTGGGCTTGGTTTTCCATCCTCGCAGTATGTCTTCATACAGCTTCGGTGGAAAACCGGCGCCGCGCCTCGCCCCCAAGCCCATTTGCGGCGCCTCGGCTACGAAATTTGTGAGCAATGGCGGCTAGCCTCTTCAGCGGCTCGCCTGTTTGGGCTCTGCCCCTTTCTCGGCCCGTCCACCGAGATGCTGGGCCAGGAACTTCTCGGTCGCCCGGAAGAACTGGAGGCGATCCTCCGGGCGGACGAAGCCGTGACCCTCGTCCGGGAAGAGGAGATACTCGACCGGAAGCCCTTGCTTGCGCATCGCTTCGACGATCTGATCGCTCTCCGCCTGCTTGACCCGGACATCGTTGGCTCCCTGGGCGATCAGAAGAGGCACCCGAATGCGGCCTGCGGCAAAGAGCGGGGAGCGCTCATGCAGGAACGCTTCGTCCTTTTCCGGGCTCCCGAGGCGCTTCTCAAAGAGGGCCCGCATCGGCTCCCAATAGGGGGGAATCGAGTGGCTCAGGGTGAGCAGGTTGGACGGGCCCATCGCTTCGACGCCGCAGGTGAACTCCCCGGGAACGAAGGCCAGGGCTGCCAGCGTCGCATAGCCGCCGTAGCTCATCCCCATGACGGCAAACCGGTCGGGATCGGCGTAACCGTGCGCGACCGCCCACTGCTTTGCGTCGATCAGGTCGGTTTGCATCTTTCCGCCCCACTCCCGGTCCCCTGCGTTGACGAACTCCTTCCCGTAGCCCGTCGAGCCTCGAAAATTGACCTGTAAAACACCGTAGCCCCGGTTGGCCAGAAGCTGGACCAGCGGGCTGAAGCCCCAACTGTCGCGCGCCCACGGCCCACCGTGGACCAGAAGGACGAAGGGCACCTTGCCGGTCGCTCCGAGCGGCAGAGTCAGATAGCCGTGGAGGAGCAGGCCGTCCCGCGCCGGAAAGGAGATCGGCTCCATGGGAGCGAGCCGGTAGGAGGCAAGCTCGGGCCGGGAGGCGAAGAGGAACTCGAGTTTTTTCTCCTGCGGCCGAAAGAGATAGAAGCTCGCCGGATCGATGTCGGAGGAGAAAGCCACGGCCCAAGTCCTATCGGAGAAATCGCGGCTGGCGATCGTCACCTCTCCGGGATGCTGACTCTGAAGATAATCGAAGGCCTCGCGGACCTGAGGCTCGAAAAAGCGCCACTCGAGCTTCTCCCGCTCGAAGGCGACCGCCTCAAGGCGATAGGTTTTTGGATGCGTCAGGATGGCCGCAACATCGTAATGGGGATCCTCCGCCAGAGTCGTCTGCTTCCCGCTCTCCAGATCGATTTCCAGAAGCCGCTCGGCGTTCGCCCCGACGGAGGAAAGGATCCAGAGGGAACGGTCATCCGGAGAAAAGCCCACCGCCCCCCCCGATTCATCAGGTCCCCAGGAGGCCACCACCTTCCACGGGGCGTCGATCGAGCTCCGAGCGCTCACCTCCTGCCGGGCCCCCGGCAGCATGGCCAGCCGGGCGCGAATCGCATACTGATGATCCTCTTCCCATTCGAGCACATTCCCGGGATTTTCCGCTCGCAGGCTGAGCCGGTTGTCGGAAAGAGAGAGGTCGTAGACATCGAAGATCTTGGCATCTCGCTGGTTCATGTCGAGGAGCAGAGATCGGGCGTGAGCCGGATCGTCCGCCTGAAGATGAACCTTGACGTCCTTGAACGGGGTCAGATCAGTCCTCTTGCCGCGATCGAGGTCGACCCGAAAGAGATGGTTGTTCTCATTTCCTCCCTGATCTTGGAGATAGAAGACCGAGCGGCTATCGGGCGACCAGAAAAAGGAGCGGATTCCCCGTCCCTTTTCCTCCGTAACCGGATGGTCGTTCTTCTTCCCCAGGGAGCGGACCCAGACGTTCAAGACTCCTTGGTGGGGCGCCAGGTAGGCAAGCCTCCTGCCGTCGGGGGAGATTCGCGGAGAGGCACGTTTCGGCTCCTCGAAAAGGACCCGGAGGGGGATGAGCGGGGCCGTCTTTGCATCCGGTGACGCGGCTCGGAGGGGCATCGCGGCCTGCAATAACCCGGCAAGGAAGAGAAGGACGAGGAGAGACCAGTAAGGGGAAAAGGGAAGGCGCATGACGGTGAGTCCAAGGACCCTAGGGGAAAAGCCTTCCGCTGGCAACCCCGCTTTCGCGCAGGTGTCGTAAGCAAGGAAGGGACCGCTCTAGCGGCCCCCGAGCTTTCCGTCGAGCGCCCAGTCGACCATCGCGACGTTCACGACGGGTTCGCCCAACAGCCCGAGCCAGGGCTTGCTGGTGTAGCGGGCGAGGATCTCCCGAAGCTCCTCCGGCCGCATCTTCCGCTCCCGGGCGACGCGGGGGAGCTGGAGAAGCGCGTTGGCGAGGCTGATGTGCGGGTCGAGGCCGCTGGCGGAGGCGGTGACCGCATCCGCGGGAATCTTCTGGTCCGGGGAGAGAAGATTTTCCTTCCGGTAATCGGCAGCACTCCGGGCGACCGCGTCCACCAGCTTCTTTGAAGTCGGCCCCAGATTCCGGCCGCCGGAAGCCGTAGCATCGTAGCCCGCTTCCCCCGCCGCCGAAGGGCGGGGATGGAAGTATTGGGGCCCCCGGAAGTTTTGCCCCAGCAGGGCCGAGCCTAGGAGGGTTCCGTCCGGCGCCCGCACGAGGCTCCCGTTTGCCTGGAAGGGAAAGAGGAGCCGGCCGGTCCAGTAGACCGCCAGCGGATAGAGCCCGCCCAGAACCACGACAAGCAGAGCCGTCAGCAGAAGTGCCACCCGAAGACGCGACCAGAACTCTTTCATGGGAAACCTCACTTCCACGGGAAAAGACTCAAGAGCAGGTCGAGGGCTTTGATCCCCACGAAGGGAGCCACCAGGCCGCCCAGCCCGTAAATCAGGGCGTTTCGCACCAGCAGCGCCTGCGCCGTCAGGCCGCGCAGCCGGATGCCTCGCAGCGCGAGCGGAATCAAGGCCACGAGGATGAGCGCATTAAAAATTACCGCGCTGATGATCGCGCTCTCCGGGCTTCGCAGCTTCATGATGTTGAGCGGGGCAATCACGGGAAAGGTGCCCATCAGCATCGCCGGAAGGATCGCAAAGTACTTGGCGACGTCGTTGGCGACGCTGAACGTAGTCAGCGCTCCCCGGGTCACCAGGAGCTGCTTACCGATCTCCACGACCTCGATGAGCTTGGTGGGATTGCTGTCGAGATCGACCATGTTTCCCGCCTCCCGGGCCGCTTGCGTGCCGGTGTTCATGGCCACGCCGACATCCGCCTGGGCCAGGGCCGGTGCGTCGTTCGTGCCGTCCCCCGTCATCGCCACCAGGTGCCCGCCTTCCTGCTCCCGCCGAATCCGGGTGAGCTTCGCCTCCGGCGTCGCCTGCGCCAGGTAATCATCCACCCCGGCCTCCATCGCGATCGCCGCGGCCGTCTGCGGGTTATCGCCCGTGATCATGATCGTTCGAATCCCCATCTGGCGAAGCCGCGCGAACCGTTGCTTGATCCCTCCTTTCACCACGTCCTTGAGGTGAATGACTCCGAGCGCCTCCTTCCCGTCCGCGACGACCAGCGGAGTCCCTCCATCGCGGGCGATTCGATCGACCGCCTGCCGAACCGAATCGGGAAGGCTCCCTCCCTGCTTTCGCAAGAACGATTCGATCGCATCCCCCGACCCCTTGCGGATCGAGCGCGCCGGGCTTCCGTCGCTTTCGGGGAAGTCGACTCCGCTCATCCGCGTCTGCGCCGAGAAGGGAAGAAACCGCGCTTGGTTCTCCAACACCTCCCGGCCCCGCAGCCCACACTGCTGCTTGGCAAGGACCACGATGGAGCGCCCTTCGGGTGTCTCGTCGGCCAGGGAAGCGAGCTGCGCCGCGTCCACCAGCCGGAGCAGATCGACCCCCGCCCCCGGGACGAACTCGGTCGCCATCCGGTTCCCGAGGGTGATGGTGCCGGTCTTGTCCAGGAGGAGCACGTCGATGTCGCCCGCCGCCTCCACCGCCCGCCCGCTGGTTGCCATCACATTGTGCTGGACCAGTCGGTCGATCCCCGCGATGCCGATCGCACTCAAGAGCCCTCCGATCGTCGTCGGGATCAAGCAGACGACCAGGGCTGCCAGGGTCGCGATCGATACCGGAGCATCGAGATAGTGCAAGAACGGAACCAGAGTCAGGATGACCAAGAGGAAGATGAAGGTCAGGGCCGCCAAGAGAATCCCCAAGGCGATCTCATTGGGGGTCTTTTGCCGCTTGGCCCCTTCGACCAGTTGAATCATCCGGTCGAGGAAGGTCTGGCCGGGATCGCTCGTGATCTGGATCACGATCCGGTCGCTGATCACCTTGGTCCCGCCGGTCACTGCACTCCGGTCCCCGCCGCTCTCCCGGACCACCGGCGCCGACTCCCCCGTCACCGCCGATTCGTCCACCGTCGCCGCCCCTTGCGTCACTTCGCCGTCAGCGGGGATCAGATCCCCGGCGACGCAGACCACCAGGTCTCCCTTCCGTAACTCGGTCGCCGAGACCGTCTCTTCCCTCCCCTCGCGAAGCCGACGGGCCATCGTGATCGTCCGGGCTTGGCGAAGGCTATCCGCCTGCGCCTTCCCCCGGCTCTCGGCGATCGCTTCCGCGAAGGTCGAAAACAAGACCGTGAACCAGAGCCAGACGGAAATCTGCACCGTGAAGACCTTGGGCTCGTTGGAAAGGAAGATTTCGAGCGTGCTGACCAGCGCACCGATCTCGGTGACGAAGATGACCGGGTTGCGCCAGAGAACGAAGGGGTTCGCCTTCGTAATGGCTCCCCGCAGGGAAAAGGCCAGGAGTTGTGGATCGGAAAAAGAAAACTGCTTGGGCTTCATGGCTTCTCCTCTAAAACGTCTGGCCCGCCTGGAGCAGGAAATGCTCGAGAATCGGCCCCAAGGCGAGCACCGGAAAGAAGTTGAGCGCGCCCACAATAAAGACCGTTGCGAGCAGGAGAACGACAAACAGGATGCCGGAAACCGGGAAGGCCGCCTGGGTGGCCGCCGCCGTCTTCTGTGCCGCCAAGAGCCCTGCCAACCCCAGGACCGGCGCGATCATGAGGTAGCGCCCGGCCAGCATGGCGATCCCGAGGGTCGTGTTGTACCAAGGGGTGTTGCCGGATAGACCTGCAAAGGAGCTCCCGTTGTTTGCGGTGGTGGAGCTGAACGCATAAAGGATCTCGCTCAGCCCGTGTGGGCCCGGATTGGCGATTCCCGCCAAACCCCAGGGGCTCGCGATCGCCCAGGCGCTCATCCCGAGGATCGAGAGGTTCAGCACGAGGATGCTCAAGGCGGCCATCTTGACCTCGCTCGCCCCGATCTTCTTTCCCAGGTATTCCGGGGTCCGACCGATCATGAGCCCAAAGAGGAAGACCCCCAGCACCACGAAGAGAAGCATGCCGTAGAGTCCCGATCCGACTCCTCCGAAAGCCACCTCACCCAGTTCCATGTTGAAGAGCGGAACCAGACCGCCCAAGGGCATGTAGGAGTCATGCAGGGAGTTGACCGCGCCGCAAGAGGTGGCAGTCGTCGCAACCGCGAAAAGCGCCGAATCGAGCGTCCCAAACCGCGCCTCCTTCCCCTCCCGGTTGCCCTCTACCGAGGAGAGCCCCTGCTCCACCAGGAGCGGGTTGCCTCCGGCCTCCGCATGCCAGCAGACCAAGATGCCCCCGAACAAGAGAAGCGCCATCACTCCCCAGACGGCCCAGCCATGGGCCTGCCGACCCACCACCCGCCCCAGATAGAGGGCCAGGGCACCGGGGATGCAGAGCACGGCCAGAATTTCCAGCAGGTTGGAAAGCGGGGTGGAATTCTCGAACGGGTGGGCCGAGTTGGCGTTCGTGTATCCCCCTCCGTTGGTGCCCAACTGCTTGATCGCCTCCTGGGAGGCGATCGGCCCCTGGACGATCTCCTGCGTTTCCATGCGGCGTTCCTTCCCGTCGGCACCCGTGATTACGACCGGCTCCACGAGTTGCGCCCGGGCATACGGGGAGAAATTCTGAGGTACCCCTTGGGAGAGGAGAACGACCGCCAACCCAAAGGAGAGGGGCAGGAGCAGATAATAGGTGGTCCGCACCAAGTCGACCCAGAAGTTGCCGATGGTCTTCACACCCGCCCGTGCCAGCGCCCGGACGAAGGCGGAGGCGATCGCGATCCCGGTGGCCGCCGAGGTGAAGTTGTGCACGGCGAGCCCTGCCATCTGCGAGAAGGAGGAGACGGTCGACTCCCCCGGGTAGTTCTGCCAGTTCGTGTTGGTCGTGAAGCTCACCGCCGTGTTGAAGGCCAAGTCGGGCGAAACCGGGCCGAAGCCCTTGGGATTGAGCGGAAGCCACTGCTGGATCCGCAGAATGAGATAGGTCAACAGGAGACCGACGACGTTGAAGACCAGGAGAGAAGCGAAGTAACCCTTCCAGTCTTCTTCCTTCCGGGAATCGATCCCGCAGAGCCGGTAGGTCCAGCGCTCGAGCGGCCCGAAGACAGGGTCGAGCCAAGTCTTCCCGTTCGGATCGAGCACCGCTCGCAGATAGAGGGCCAAAGCCCAGCTTACGAGTGCGAGCACCGCGAAAAACAGCCCGAGAGTCAGCCAAAAAGAGGTTGTCATTTTCGAAGCCGCTTAGAACTTCTCGGGCCAAATCATGGCCGCAAAGAGATAGACCAGGAGCCCCACGCAGACGATTCCGAGAAGAGCGAGCATTTTCCCCCTTAGATCCGTCCGCACCACTCCCCGTAGGCCATCGCCAACGCAAAGAAGAGCAGAGTCCCTACCACGTAAATCGTATCCGCCATCGTTCCCTCTATAAGGCCTTTTCTCGGACGCGAGGACTCAAAATGCACCGATGCCGTATCAAAACTCGGTAAATGACCCTCTCCCGGCGCTCCGCCCCCACTTCTTGGCTCCCCCTTTTCACAACTCTCCCAGAGGCTTGGGAGCCAAGAGAGGGCGAGAAAGAACCAACGGTAGCCTGCCTGTCTCACAAAGTCCGAATCCGAGGCACGGCGAATGCGCCTGGATGCAAGGCGAAGCGCAAGTTTCCTCGAGAGCTTCTCGCTTGCCTCGCCGTTAGCCTAGCACCATCCGGAGGCAGTGCCAACGCAGACCTCCAAGCTCTTGCAGAGGGATGAGCGGGAGCGCCGCCGGGCGCTCGCCCCCTATCTCCTCCGGGCATCGGCGAGAGCGAGCAGGCCGTCGACCTGGATTTCGATCTCCTTCACGACCTTGGTCGGAAGCTTCCGGAGCCATCCCTGCGGGATCTTCTCGGCCGTGTATCTCGCTCCGGCGAGCATGCCTGCGAGCGCCCCCGTCGAATCCGCATCGCCACCGCGGTTAACCGTCGCGATCAGGCAGGAGGCAAAGGAGTCGTTGCCGAAGAAGGTGAAGAAGACTGTCTGAATCGTATCGACCACGTAGCCCGAAGAGCTTGCGGGATGGGGGTCGAAGGCGAAGACCGGGTGCCGGGCGATCAGCCGATCGGCCGCGGCCCGCGCCCCCGAGATTCCCTCGTCTCCCAGCAGGCTCCGGACCATCTCCCTGAGTGCGAGCGTTCCGGCATCCGAAAACCGGTGATTGTGGGTGAAGTGACACTGGCCGATCGTCCAGCGACCAAAGGCTTCCTCGTCTCCCAGGGTCGCCAGGATCACGGGGAGATTCCGCAGGCAGGCCCCGTTGCCCCCATGCCAGCGGCTGGGAAGCGCCTCGAGCGACCCGTCGGTCAAATAGCGGCGGATTCCCTGCAGGCAGGTGGCTCCCACATCGACCGGCCGGCTACGATACCAGCGAACCAGCTCCTCCGCCATCGCGCAAGGATCGAACCTTCCGAGCGCCAGGATCGCCCGCCCCACGGCCAGGCACATCTCGGTGTCGTCGGTGACCTGCCCCGGCTTAAGCCCGAGCCACCCGCCTCCGATCATCCGCCGGTGGACCCCGTAGCGCTCCGCGATCTCCTCCGCCGAAAGAAACTCGACCGTGGCCCCGAGCGCATCCCCGACCGCGAACCCGAGGTAGGCTCCCAGCGCCCGGGCCCTGCGCTCTTCGCGCGAAACCGCCGTCATGGACGACCGATCTCGACCTCAAAGGCTCCGCCGATGACGAGGTGCTCCGCCTCGCTCTGGAGGACATGGTGGGGAAGGAGCTCGCGAAAAAAGAGGATCTTCGCCAAAGGGATCCGCGCCGTGAGAATCCAGCTTCCGAACTGCTCGGCCACTTCCCGCTCGGTCGTGAAGGAGACAAGGTTATTGAGGAGCACCAGGGCGCTCCCCTTACCGCGGCGCTCCAGAATCTGGTTCTCCTCGAATCCCTCCACCCCGCGGTAGAGGGTCCGGTGGCGCTTCCCCCGTCCCGAAGCCCGATCGAGCGACCACTGGGCGAACTCGTAAAGAAGATCGAGCTGCATCTGGATCGCATTGTTGTGAAAGCGGCTCGCCATCTTTTCCTCCACGTAGGTGACCCATGTGGGCGAGGAAAACCGCTCGATCGGGCGCTTATGATAAGTCGGAAAGAGCCCGAAGCGGCTTTCTACCCACCCCTTGAGCACAGCACCTTCCGGGCCATTCGAGTCGAAGGCCCATCCTTCCAGGAGCCGCCGGTAGCTCGCCCGGTAGCGCCGCCGCCCATCGGGGCCGGGACGCATCCGCTGCTCTTCGTCGAGGCCGAAGAGGACCTCCATATACTCCTCGAAGATCCGCGCCGCCTCGCCGGCATTCCGCGCCCCACCCAACTTTCGGAAGAACCCCGGGTTCATCTCGCGAACCCCGTGGATGGAAAGACGAAGCGGCCGCTCGTTGAAGTCCGGGCTCGCCAAAAATGCAGAGGAGACCCCTACCAGATTGCTCGCCTGAGCGCGCGAGGCAACCGACCGTCCGGAAGAAGCGCTTGGCGTAGACAGGGTAGCGAAGTATAGCCTCCTCACCCCTCCGGCCCACAAGACTCTTTGCGATCACGCTCTATTTGCTTCCAGAGTCTCTGTTCCGCCCTTGACGGGCGAAGCCATCTCGCGGAGCGTCCGCCGGTGGGCTCGCTGGGATTTGAACCCAGACCTCTCGCGAGACTAGATCCTAAGTCTAGCGCGTCTACCGTTTCGCCACGAGCCCGTTCTGCGGCTCAGCGTAGCGAACAGACGCCCGCCTGTCGAGGCGGGGCTCGCTTGGCGCCAGAGCCCCCTTGCCTTATCGTATCTCTCACGCCATCGATGAAGCGGCAGCACGAAAAGAGGGTAGGGAAAGAGGACGAGGAGCCTCCCCGGGAGGAAGGCCGCGAAAGCGACCAGACCGAGGCGACTCCGGTCTGTGAGGGTCCCCGGCTCTGGGTCGTGGCAACCCCGATCGGAAACTTGGAAGATATCACTCTGCGGGCCTTGCGCATCCTGCGGGACGCGGATCTGGTCGCGGCCGAGGATACGCGGCGGACGGGCCAGCTCCTGGCTCACTACGGAATCCACAAGCCCTTGGTGAGCTGCCACCGGTTCAATGAAGCCCAGCGGCTTTCGGGGCTTCTTGCATCGCTGCGCGAGGGGAAGAGGGTGGCGCTGGTGAGCGATGCAGGGATGCCGGGGATTTCGGACCCCGGGGAGAGGCTTTTGCGGCGGTGTGTCGAGGAGGGGATCCGGGTGGAAGTGATTCCGGGGCCCTCCTCGGTCTTGGCGGCCCTGTTGGCTTCCGGATTTTCGACGACCCCCTTCTATTTCGGAGGCTTTCTTCCGGTAAAAGGGGGAGCGCGGACCAGAGAGTGGGCGGCCGCCGGGGCGCGCGCCTGCACCTCGGTCTATTTCGAATCGCCCCACCGGCTGCGACGGTCGCTGGAAGAGGCGGCTCCGGTCCTGGGGAGCCGGAGGATCTGCCTGGCCCGGGAGCTGACCAAGAAGTTCGAGGAGGTTCTCCGCGGGAGTACGGAAGCGCTGCTGGCGGAGTTCCAGGGCCGCGAGCCGAGAGGAGAGTTTTGCATCGTGGTGGAAGGGGCCGAGGAAGCAAGGCGCGCGTCCGGAAGAAATCAGGGACGGGGAGACGGAGCCGATCCTAGTCTTTCCAGGTCGAACCCGGTAGTGTAGAAGAACGGAGCGTGCGGAAGTTCTCTCTTTTTCTCTGGGTCGGGCTGCTCGGGCTGCTCGGGCTGCCGGCGAGTGGGTTGGCCGGGGAGGTGCGGCGGGCCTACGAACTGCAGCCCGGAGGCGAGTATCTCGCCCTCGATCGTCGGGTCAAGGTGACCAAGGTTTGGAATCTCCTGAATGTTCCGGTTAAGAAGTCCAAGACGGGCAACATCCAGAGCCTGATGTACGAGAAGCTGTACTGGAACTGGGGAGCGATCACCCCTGAGGAGACGGCCATGCGGCAGGGCGACATCTACGTGATCAGCTGGAAGAACCGAGGGAAGCCGCGGGATTTCTTGGCCCGGTTCGAGTATCGGCAGACGAAGACGCGCGAGGCCGTCTGGTCGCAAGTCGATTTCTCCCGGCACGCGCACGGAAACGTCCGGTCGATCTTCCAAGTGGTCGGAGACGACTACACGCAACATGGGCGGATCTACGCGTGGCGCTTCACACTGGTCAACGGTAGCCGGATCGTCGCCCAAGCCAAATCCTTTATCTGGTGATGTCGGTCTATACTCTTTTTCTTTTGGCGGCAGGCCAGGCGAATCCCCGCGTGGTCCCGGAAGCGATCAGCCTTTTTGAGATCATCCACCGCGGCGGGCTCGTCATGTGGCCGATCCTTCTCTGCAGCGTCCTCGCCGCCGGGGTCTTCCTGGAGCGGATGCTCTTCTACCGAAAAGCGGAGTGCAATGTGGACTCCTTCCTGACCGGTCTTGGGAACTTACTGCGGAAGGGAAGATACGAGGAAGCCCTCCTTCGCTGCCAGGAAACGCCCGCCCGGGCGGCCGAGATCGCGCGGCAGGCAATCCTGCGGCGGGATTATCCGCCGGCCGAACTGCGGGAGATGACACGGGAGGCGTCCCAGCTCGCTCTGCCCCCGCTCGAAGCCCACCTCCCCATTTTAGCGACGATCAGCTATGTCGCCCCTCTTCTCGGCCTTTTGGGAACCATTACCGGCATGATCGAGGCGTTTCTCGCCATGAACCGGGCCTCGGGCTCGGTCTCGGTGAGCGACCTGGCCTCGGGCATCTGGGTGGCCCTAGTGAGCGCCGCCGCGGGAATCGCGGTAGCCATTCCCACCTCGATCGCTTATAATTATCTTTTAATCCGCGTTACGGCGATCGCGCAGGACATCGAACGCGTAGCCATCGAGGTTCTGCACGCGCTCGCCGACGGCAAAAGATCGAACCGTGCCGCTTCCTTCCCCAACGAGATTGCAGCCTCGCTTGGCCCTGCTGCGCGGGACGACTGACCTGGTCCCCCTGGTCACGGTCGTTTTCCTGCTTCTGCTTTTCTTCCTTCTCGGCTCCTCTTTCGTCACCCAGCCGGGGCTCGTGGTCGAGCTCCCGAAGAGCTCCCTTGGGGTTCGGCTCCCCGCCGGAGGCTGGATCGTTTCGGTGACCTTGACCCCGGAAACCAAGGGGGGAGGCGGCCGAAAGCCTTTAATCTTTTGCAATGACGAGATCTTTGATCTCCCCGGCTTCCGCAAGCTGCTCGAGGACGCGGGCCGAGGCCGACCGCCGCAGACGCTGGTGATCCGGGCAGACAAGGAGGCTCCCGCCGGGCTCTTGGTGGAGATCATGAACGCTGCCCTCGCGCAAAAATGGTCGGTTCTGCTGGCCACGCAGCCCGAAGGGGAACGCCGGGGGGGGCCGTGAGCCGTGGGGAGCTGGGGCGGTCCTCCGGAGGGGATCTCCGCCTGCGGCTCGTGCTGACCTGTGCGGCGGCCGCCGCCGTCCACCTCTTGGTGCTGATCTACTGTGACGTCACCTACGTCCCGCCGCTTCTGGAACCCCTCCCGACCAGCCATGTCTATCTCTTCTCGGCAGCCGATTCGAATTCCGCCTTCGCTCGCCACATCGGCCTCTGGATCGAGCTCGCGGACCCGAGCCGTCTCATCCGTCCCCGCAGCACCCTTTTGGATGCTCCACGACCGGTGGCGTTGCAGCCCCTCCCGGCCGAGCGGGAAAAGATGGACCAACCCGTCCCGGGTTCGCATGACCCCGAACTCTTCCCTGTTCGACCCGTGGACCCCCGAAATGCTCTCTGGTTGCCCCTTCCACCCATCCCCCCGCCCGCGACGGCAGGCCTGCAGGCCCCCGTCCCTCCCGAAAGCGTCGCCGAGTTCGATGAGGCGCTTTCCCGTCGTCTGCCCACTCCATGGAAGCCGCCGATGGCCTCGGTCCGGCTGCTTTCGGAGACGGGGCCGACCATCGTCCGCCTTGCCGTCGATGCGCGGGGAGTCCCCTGCGCTGTCCTCCTCCAAGAGAGCTGCGGGGAGAGACGAGTGGACGAGTCCGCGCTCCGGGAGATCCAGCGGCTTCGCTTTTCGCCTGATCCCGGCTCACTCGTAACCTGGGGGCGAGTCAAGGTCTTTTGGCATTTTCGAGAGCAGGAGGCGCCATGATGCGGATCACGATGCCGGAGGCGTTTCTCCTCTACGTCGCCGTTCCTCTTGCGGTCCTTCTTTGGGTATGGTTTTCTTTTGCCGCAAGAAGGGGCGCTTGGCGGCGTTCGGCCCGAAAGGGGGTCGTTTGCCGGTTCTGCGGGGAGAGGGTCACGATTCCGCCGAATCGCCAGGAGTTTCGATGTCCGTCGTGCTCGGCGGAACAGCGAGTGATCGCCAAAGAAGAGAAAGGGGCAATCTGATCATGGGAATGTGGATTGGAAAGAATCGTAAGGCGCGGGTCTGTTACGGATTTGACGAGATTTCACTCGTCCCGGGGAGAATCACCATCAATCCCGATGAGGTGGATACGAGCTTTACGATCCCTCATCCCTCGGGAGAGCCGCTCCGGCTCAAAATTCCCATCCTGGCCAGCGCCATGGACGGGGTGACCGACGTCCCCTTTTGCGTCGAGATGGCCCGATTGGGGGGCCTCGGCATCCTCAACCTTGAAGGGGTGCAGACGCGCTACGAGGATCCCCGCGCGGTGATCCAGGAAATCATCTCGGCGGACCAGGGAAAAGTGACCGAGCTTCTGCAAAAGATCTACTCGGCACCGATCCAGGAGAACCTGATCGCCAAGCGAATCGAGGAGATCAAGGCGCAGGGGGTGCCCGCAGCCGTCTCGGCGATTCCGCAAAAGGCCCTCGCCTTCGGCGCCATCGCCCAGGAGGTAGGGGTCGATCTCTTCCTGATCCAGTCGACGGTCAGCACGGCCAAGCATATCTCCCGCCAGTACCCTTCCCTCGACCTCTCCGCCTTCTGCCGCCAGATGCGGGCGCCGGTCATCATCGGCAATGCGGTCACCTATGACGTCGTCCTCGACCTGATGGAGTGCGGGGTCAGCGGAGTCCTGATCGGGGTGGGGCCGGGGGCGGCTTGCACCTCGCGCGGGGTGCTTGGACTCGGGGTACCCCAGGTCACGGCTACGGTCGACTCGGCTGCCGCGCGAGACGCCTATTACAAGAAGACGGGGCGCTACGTCCCGATCATCACCGACGGCGGGATGCGCCGGGGAGGAGATCTCTGCAAGGCCATCGCCTGCGGGGGGGATGCCGCCATGATCGGCTCGGCGTTCGCCCGGGCCGAAGAGTCCCCGGGTCGAGGAAGCCACTGGGGCATGGCCACACCCCATGCGAATCTTCCCCGAGGCACGCGGATTCAGATGGGGATCAGCGGCCCCTTGCGACAGATTCTCTTCGGGCCGGCGACGGTGGATGACGGCTCACAAAACCTCGTCGGCGCCCTCATGACCTCGATGGGGAACGCAGGGGCGGCCACGATCCGGGAATTTCAAGAAACCGAGGTAATCATCGCGCCAAGCATTCAATCCGAAGGCAAGCTTTTTCAGATGGTGCAGTCGGTCGGGATGGGCACCCGCTAAGCCGATGTCGCCTCCTCCCACCGCTTTGGCGAAGACCCCCGAAGTAGAAGGGTCCGCGACGCGGGCGGACGAGGGCGAGGCCGAAAGCCGGATCGTCATCCTCGACTTCGGCTCGCAGTACACCCAGCTCATCGCCCGCCGGATCCGGGAGCTCGGGGTCTTCTCGGAGATCGTCTCTCCCGAGACCCCCGCTCGCGCTCTGGCCCGGCCGGGGGTAAAGGGTCTCGTCCTCTCCGGAGGACCGTCGAGCGTCGCCCAAGAAGGGGCGCCCGTGCCCGATCCGGCGCTCTTCACCCTTGGACTTCCGGTGCTTGGGATCTGCTATGGACTCCAAGTCATGACCCGGCTTCTGGGCGGGGAGGTCGAGCGGGCGAAATCCGGCGAATACGGGCGGGCGGCGCTCGAGTGGCGTGCCTCTTCCCCGCTCTCCGCCGAGCTTCCCAGCCATTCGACGGTCTGGAATAGCCACGGCGACCGGGTATTACAGCCGCCCAAGGGCTTCGTCGTTCTCGCGCGGACCCAAGAAGAGCCCCATGCCGCGATCGCCGACCCGGATCGCCGGCTCTACGGCCTCCAGTTCCATCCGGAAGTGACCCATACCGACCTGGGGAAGGAGATCTTCGCCAACTTTCTCTTCCGGATCTGCCACGCTCCGGCAAGCTGGAAGCTCTCCTCTTTTCTCGACCGGAGCTGCGCCGAAATCCGGGCAAAGGTCGGAGGCGAGCAGGTGATCCTGGGATTGAGCGGAGGAGTCGATTCGAGCGTCGCCGCGGCCCTGCTCCATCGGGCCATCGGCGACCAGCTCCACTGCCTCTTCGTCGACAACGGCCTCCTCCGCCAGGGAGAAGTGGAGACCGTGCGCCATCTCTTCGGCGAGCAGATGGGCTTTGCGCTCCACGTCGTGGATGCGTCGGCGCGCTTCCTGGCGAAGCTGCGGGGGGTGGCCGATCCGGAGCGGAAGCGGAAGATCATCGGACGGGAGTTCATCCATGTATTCGAGGAGGCTGCCCGGAAGCTGGGACCGGTCCGGTTCCTGGCGCAGGGGACCCTCTATCCCGACTGCATCGAAAGCGCCGCGGCGGGCCACGGCCGGCCCGCGGTGATCAAGAGCCATCACAATGTGGGCGGGCTGCCGAAGCGGATGAAGATGCACCTGATCGAGCCGCTCCGCCTTCTGTTCAAGGACGAAGTCCGGGCACTGGGCGAGCTTCTGGAGCTTCCCCGGGAGATCCTCTTCCGCCACCCCTTCCCCGGCCCGGGCTTGGCCGTCCGCTGCCTGGCTCCGATCAATCCCCACCATCTCGCGCTGCTTCGCGCAGCCGACGCGATCGTGGTCGAGGAGATCCGCCGGGCGGGCCTCTACGAGGAGGTCTGGCAAGCCTTCGCCGTTCTTCTCCCTGCCCGGAGCGTGGGGGTCATGGGCGATGCCCGAACCTACGAATTGACCGCCGCGGTCCGGGCCGTGCAGAGCGTCGATGGGATGACCGCCGACTGGGCGCGGCTGCCCGGTGAGGTCCTTTCCCGGATCTCCAACCGGATCATCCAGGAGGTTCGCGGAATCAACCGGGTCGTCTACGACATCTCCTCCAAGCCGCCCGCGACAATCGAGTGGGAGTGAGGTTGTCCCATCGGGGACTATTCTAATCGCCATTTCTCACCAACTTCGTACCCGAGGCGCAGCGAAAATGGGCCTGGATGGATTGTCTGACCGCCTGGCAAGCAGCCATGGGGAGGGGCCGATTCCCCGGAACGGAGACGCGGGCCAAGGTAGCTGCTCACAGGGAAGAACTGCGCACCTGCCGGCGAGCGGAGGGGGGCTAAATGTCGGCCTGCGCGCACAAGCCACTTTGCAGAAGACAAACATAACGGCGCCCCCAAAGATTGAAAAACGGGATGCCACCAGTCCGGAGGCCCGGTCCGCAGACTTCGTGGCCGGCAAGATCCAACAGCTCATGGCCCTGTTTCCCGAGCTGATTACCGAAGGCAAGAACGGTCCAGCCGTTAATGTGGATCGGCTCAAAGCCTTGGTGGGCGACAGAACGGTGACCGATGCCGATGAGAAGTATGGCCTGAACTGGTACGGCAAGCGCCGCGCATGGCAACTGGCGCTCACCCCCAGCACCGGCACGTTGCGCCCTTGCCCGGAAAAAAGCGTCGATTGGGCCACCAGTCGCCACCGGATGATTGAGGGCGACAACCTCGAAGTCCTCAAGCTGCTACAGAAGAGCTACGGAGGCAGGGTCAAGCTCATCTATATCGACCCGCCGTACAACACCGGCAAGGATTTCGTCTACCCGGACCGTTTTCAGGAGAGCATCAAAAATGATCCGGATTGGACCCGAAAGGGACAAGGCGGGGAGAAGATCCGCAGCAACACCGAAGCAAGCGGCCGATTTCATACCAATTGGCTGAATATGATCTACCCGAGGCTGAAGCTCGCCCGGGAGCTACTCTGCGAAGAGGGCGTGATCTTTATCTCCATCGGTGATCGCGAGTTAGCCAATCTGCGCCAGGTTTGCGACGAGCTTTTCGGGGAAGAGCATTTTATTGCCCACATTGTCTGGGAGAAGAAGTACACGCGCTCCAACGATGCAACCTGGTTCTCGGCGAACCACGACCACATTCTGGCCTATGCGAAAAACAAGGAGCGGCTAAGGCTGAACCGGCAAGAGCGCAATCAGAAGCAGCTGAAAAGCTATACCAACCCGGACCACCATCCGAAAGGTCCATGGAAAGCCACGCCACTCCATGCGAAAAGCGGCACCAACACAAAGTCGTTTACGTTCCGGAACGGGATCGTCTGGGCTCCGCCCAAAGGGACGTTCCGCCGGTTCAATGACGCGACCATGCAGCAAATGGAGGAAGGGAATGAGATCTGGTTTGGGGAGAAAGGGGGACAAACCCCCCAGAGAAAGTCCTTCCTGAGTGAGGTAAAACAGGGCGTCACCCCGGTCACGCTCTGGCCCTATCAGGAGGTCGGGCATAGCCATGAGGCCAACAATGAGCTAAAGGCGTTGGGCCTTGGCGGCATTTTTGAAAACCCGAAGCCGGTCCGGCTTCTTCGGCGGATGATCCACCTGGCGACGAGCCCCGATCGGGAGGAGATCGTTCTCGATTTTTTTGCCGGTTCCGGAACGACGGCCCAGGCGGTGTTAGAGGCGAACGTGCAGGACGGCGGCAACCGAAGGTTTATCTGCGTTCAGCTGCCTTACCCGCTCTCCCGCCCCGTGCATGACGAGCGGATGACGTTGACCACGATTGCCGATATGACCTCCGAAAGGATACGCCGGGCGGCCCGAGCCCTTCGGGCCCGTCAGGAAACATACAAAGGAGACCTGGGTTTTCGCGTCTACCGGCTCAGCAGCTCGAATCAACGGTCGAAAGTAGGCACGTCGACGCGGATCCAAACTTTGTGAGACAGGCAAGCCGGCACCGGGATTGTTTCCCGTACGCTCTCCACTCTGGCGAACGGGTTGAGGATCCTGTCGCTGATGGGGTTCGTGTCGAGCAGAGAGCCGCTCAAAATATCTCCTCCGGCTTGGCGGGCATATCCTCGATTTCCGGGAATTGATCTTCCGGCCCAAGCGGTTCTTCCTTTTTCCACTCCGCTAGCAATTCGATGAGGTTCGTGGGTCTCTTCATAGATTCGATGATGAGCTTGCTGCTCCTGCGGGGCTGCCGTGCCGCCGAGAGTCGGAGAAGGAAATCCGTTCAGGGATTCCCGGTTTCCAACTCCTTGGCGTACTTTTCCAAGACGGTCGCGTCGGCCTTCATCAGGTCCGCCTTCATCCGCAGCTTGCGCGCCGTGGCCTTGGGATTCTTGGTCTCTTCCACTTCCTGGATGATCTGATCCCAGTTCTCACCGCCTCTGCCACCCATGCCGCCCATCCCTCCCATGCCGTGGCTCATGCCTCCCATTCCACCCATGTCGTGGCTCATGCCACCCATGCCGCCCATGCCGCCACCACCCTTTTCGTCGCAACTCATGCCGTGCTCCATCCCCTTCATCTTATGGCCTTCGTGCTCGTCCTGGTCGTCGGCGGCCTGCTCTGTGTCGCCCTTCTTGGCTCCGCCATGATGTTGGGCATGCAGGGGGAAAAGAGAAAAGCCTCCCAGCAAGCCGAGAGAGCAGAGCAAGAGCAAGGATTTCTTAGCCAGCGCATTGTATTTCATGAAGATTCTCCGCACGGAACCAGCGGGCAGTCGCGCGGACCGACGCGCCATCCCGAAAGGTCCACAATTGTTTTGTGCGTGTCATTACATCACGGCCGCCGGCGCAAAGCCAGCGTTTCCCTCACCCCTTGGGTAAGAGCTTGTTCCGGAGATCGGCAGGCCGCCCCCGGGGCGGAAGGCGGTGGGCGTGGTCCCTCCGCGCAATGAGCGCGGCGACAGAGAAATTTCGCGGGAGGTTGGCGCGCAATCTGCTAAAATGAAGCGGCTATGACAAGCCGTTACCGGATTCTTCGCTGCGACCGAGAAGACCTGAGCCTGATCCGCAAGCAGCTTCACCGCCGCGCCGTTCCCAGCCCTGAGCTTTCCGAGCGGGTTCGCTCGATCCTCGCACGGGTCGAAGCCAAAGGGGACACGGCACTGGCCGAGTTGACCCAAGAGTTCGACCGGGTCGCTCTTTCCCCTGCGGACTTTTGCCGGAAGGAAGCGGCTGAACCCCCCGCCCCTGCCGTTCGGAAGGCCATCGCCTGGTCGCTGGGCAACGTTCGGCGGTTCGCACGGGCGTCGCGTCCTCGGGACTGGAGGATGCGGAACCGGGAAGGCGCCTGGGTCGGGGAGCGGTTTCAGCCCTTGGATCGCGTCGGGGTCTACGTCCCGGGCGGAAGCGCTCCCTTGGTCTCCAGCGCCCTCATGACCGTCCCCTTCGCCCGCGAGGCCGGGGTGCGGGAGATCGTGGCGGTCAGCCCTCCGCCGATCCATCCGGTTCTCTACTACGCTCTGCGCACCGCCGGAGCGACCGAGGTCTACTCCTTGGGAGGAGCACAGGCCGTCGCCGCCCTCGCCTACGGCACCAAGAGCATTCGGCCGGTCGACAAGATCTTCGGCCCGGGCAACGCCTACGTGGTCGAAGCCAAGCGGCAGCTTTTCGGGATGGTCGCGGTCGACCTGCTTCCCGGCCCCAGCGAGGTCGCTGTGGTTGCCGACGAGAGCGCGCGGGCCGAGTTCGTGGCTGCTGACCTCTTGGCGCAGGCCGAGCATGGGCCCTCGAGCCGGATTCTTCTGCTCACCTCGAGCCAGAAGGTCTTGGAAGAGGTGGTGGCGCAGATCGAGGAGCAGGCCGAGGCGCTGCCGCGCCGAAGCATCGTCGAGGCGGTGCTGCGGGATCATGCGGTCTTCGTCCTGACCCGGAACCTGGAGGAAGCCTTGGATCTCGTGGGAGAGTTTGCGCCGGAGCATCTCTCGCTTGCAGTCCGCCACCCCCACCGGGCCGCAGGACAGGTGCGCCATTGCGGGGCCATCTATCTGGGAGTCTATTCCCCCGTCGCCGCCGGAGACTTTTTGGCCGGCCCGAGCCACACCCTCCCGACCGGAGGTTCGGCCCGAGCCTTCGACGGTCTCCGAATGGAGCAGTTCTTTCAGCGGACGAGCCTCGTGGAATACTCGCGGTCGGCCCTCGCCCGGGTGGAACCGGAGATCGCCCGGTTTGCCGAGATCGAAGGGTTGGCCGCCCATGGACGATCGGCCGCCGTCCGGGTGGGACCGCGGCAAGTTGCGGAAATGAAGAGGGCCGCCTTGCGGGAAGGTGCCCCTTCGACTAAGGTGAAATGAATTGAAGATCCAGGCGCTTTTACAAGCCCCCTGTGAATGGCTCGCGGGGGAACAGAATAGCCGCATTGTGCTCTCCAGCCGCATCCGGCTGGCCCGGAATCTCAGTCGCTTTCCCTTCCCCGGCTGGGCGAGAAGGACCGAGCGGGAGAAGGTCTTGGCCTTGGCGCTTCCCGCCGCAGTCGGACTCAGCGGCATGAAGGAGGCCATCCTCTCCGACTCGATGGATCACTTCACCCCGGTGGAAAAGCAGGTCCTCGTGGAAGAGCACCTGGTCAGCCGCGAGCATGCGGGCCGCAATGCGGGAAGCGGAGTCGTCGTCAACCGTCCCCGAACGATCAGCCTGATGATCAATGAGGAGGATCACTTTCGCATTCAAGCGTTCAAGGGCGGGCTGCAGTTGAAAGCCGCTTGGCGGATTGCCGACAAAGCCGACACGGAACTCGACGAACAGTTGGAGTTCGCCTTCTCGCCCAAGCTCGGCTAC
Organism: Methylacidimicrobium tartarophylax; assembly: GCF_902143375.2. Lineage (GTDB taxonomy): Bacteria > Verrucomicrobiota > Verrucomicrobiia > Methylacidiphilales > Methylacidiphilaceae > Methylacidimicrobium > Methylacidimicrobium tartarophylax. The sequence continues at coordinate 27,565 of NZ_CABFVA020000086.1, forward strand.
CTGACCGCCTGCCCGACCAACGTGGGTACGGGATTGCGCGCGTCCGCGATGATGCATCTTCCCGGGCTGGTCTTGAGCGAGCAGATCGGCCAGATCGTCAAAGCGGTCAACCGGATCGGCCTCGCGGTCCGTGGGCTCTACGGCGAGGGAACCGAAGCCCTGGGCAATCTTTTCCAAATTTCCAACCAGATGACACTAGGGGAGAGCGAAGAGGAGATTCTCGAGCGGATGCACAAGGTGATCGGGCAAGTGGCCCAGCATGAGGAGAACGCCCGCCAGAAGCTCATGGAAGAGCAGCCGAGGCTCGTGGTGGATCAGGTCAGCCGCGCCTACGGGGTGCTGGGCAATGCGTATACGATCTCTTCCAAGGAGGCCTTCAATCTCCTTTCGCTGCTTCGCCTGGGAATCGACATGGGGCTTTTCCCGGATCGCTGCCGATCCATCGTGGACGAGGAGTGCTGGATCAAAACGCAACCGGCCCACTTACAGCTATTTCAGGAAAAAAGACTTTCCACCGAGCAGCGGGACTCCCTCAGGGCGGACTTTCTTCGCTCTCGCTTGCGGGATGTTCCCCCTCCGGCGGCTGGACAACTCTCTCCAACGTTGCATAGTTAAGAAAATAGAGGAAAATCCATGACCAATTTTACTCCACGAGCACAGCAAGTCCTGGCTCTGGCTCGAAAGGAAGCCGAGCGCTTCAATCACAATTACGTGGGAACCGAGCATCTGCTCCTGGGGCTGATCAAGCTGGCGCAAGGGGTTGCCGTCAACGTTCTTCAGAAGCTCGGTATCGATCTGGAGACGGTGCGAGCCGAACTGGAAAAGCAGATGGGCATGGAGGTCGAAGGCAAGCCGACCACTCCGATTCCCTACACGCCTCGCGTGAAGAAGGTGCTTGCGCTGGCCCAAAAGGAGGCGAAGGGACTCAACCACAGCTACGTCGGAACCGAGCATATCCTCCTCGGGCTCTTGCGGGAGGGAGAGGGCGTCGCTGCGCGGGTCCTCAAGAATCTGGAGATCGATTTGGAGCGCGTCCGCAATGAGATTCTCAAGGAGCTCGATCCCAATCTCTCCGCTGCGGAAGGAGGGGAAGAGGAAGGGTCCGAGCCCGCTTTCGCCGGTGGAACGGAGCCCGGGACCAAGAAAGAGGTTAAGACCCCCGCGCTCAAAGCCTTCGGCCGCGTTCTGACCGATCTCGCCCGGCATGGAGAGCTCGATCCCGTGATCGGCCGGAAGAATGAGATCGAACGGGTGATGCAGATCCTCTGCCGGAGGACCAAGAACAATCCGGTGCTCATCGGGGAAGCGGGAGTGGGCAAGACAGCGATCGTCGAAGGATTGGCCCAGGAGATCGCGGCCGACAACGTGCCCGAGATGCTGCGGGAGAAGCGGGTCATCACCCTCGATCTGGCGCTCATGGTGGCCGGCACGAAATACCGAGGTCAATTCGAGGAGCGCATCAAGGCCGTCATGGAGGAGATCCGCCGAAGCAAGAACGTGATTCTTTTCATCGACGAACTCCATACCATCGTCGGAGCCGGCTCGGCGGAAGGAGCCATGGATGCCTCGAACATCATCAAGCCGGCTCTTTCCCGCGGCGAGCTTCAGTGTATCGGGGCCACGACCCTGGCGGAGTATCGGAAGTATATCGAGAAGGACGCAGCGCTCGAGCGTCGGTTTCAGACGGTTCTGGTCGAAGCCCCTTCTTCGGAAGAGGCCGTGCAGATTCTTCACGGGCTCAAGCCGAAGTACGAAGCCCACCACAAGGCCCATTTTACCGATGCCGCCATCGAGGCGGCCGTCCACCTCTCCGAGCGTTATTTGACGGGGCGTTTCCTGCCGGACAAGGCAATCGACGTGATGGATGAAGCGGGGGCGCGTGCCCGGATCGCCTCCACGATGCGGCCGCCCAACGTCAAGGAACTCGAAGCGGAGCTCGCCGAGGTTCGTGCCCGGAAGGACGAGTGCATCAAGCTTCAGGATTTCGAGAAGGCTGCGGCGCTTCGGGATAAAGAGCGAGAGAGCAAGGAGCGCCTCGAGCATGTCCTGAACGAGTGGAGGCAGCATCGGGATCAGAAGGAAATCGTCATTACCGAAGACGACATGATGCAGGTGGTCGCCAAGTCGACCGGCATCCCGATCGCCCGCATCACGGAGAAAGACCAGAATCGCTTTCTTCGCATCGGAGAGGATCTCAAGGGGCGGGTGATCGGCCAGGACGAGGCGATCGACGCGCTGGCGCGCGCTCTGCAGCGCTCTCGCGCCGATCTCAAGGATCCGAAGCGACCGATCGGCTCGTTCATCTTTCTCGGCCCGACGGGGGTTGGCAAGACCATGCTTGCCAAGACATTGGCCGAGCAAGTCTTCGGAAGCGCCGACGCACTCATCCAGCTCGACATGAGCGAATACATGGAGAAGTTCAACGTCTCCCGGCTTGTGGGAGCTCCTCCGGGATACGTGGGCTACGAGGAGGGCGGGCAGCTTTCCGAGAAGGTGCGGCGGCGTCCCTATAGCGTCGTCCTCTTCGATGAGATCGAAAAAGCTCATCCGGATGTCTGGAATGTCCTCCTCCAGATTTTGGAGGATGGCATCCTGTCCGATAGCCTGGGGCGGAAGATCGACTTCCGGAATACGATCGTCATCATGACCTCCAATGTCGGGGCCGAGGTGGGGATCAAGCAGGGTGTCCTGGGCTTCACCGCAAAACGCGACGAGGCGGGGTATGGACAGATGAAGGAGAAGATGATCGAATCGGCCCGGAGGACCTTCAAGCCGGAGTTCCTGAATCGAGTCGACGATCTCGTGGTGTTCCGCTCCCTCAGTCGAGAGGACATGGTCAAGATCGTCTCCCTCGAGGTCGAAAAGGTGACGTCCCGCTTGAAGAGCCGCAAGTTGGCGCTGGAGTTGACTCCTGCTGCGATCGACTTTCTGATCGAGAAGGGTTACGACCCAAACTATGGGGCACGCCCCTTGCGCCGTGCGGTCGAGAAGTACGTGGAGCATCCTCTGGCTGAGGAGATTCTCCGAGGACGGTTCGACGAGGCGCAGTCGATCGTGGTCGAGGCCCGGGATGGTGCGCTGGTCTTCACACCCGGCGGAGCCGAGAGCGCGCCGAGCGAGCCCTCCGCGGCTACGACGGCCTCCTAATCTCCCGTTAGTGGAGTTTGGGCACAGCGCCGGAGCGTCGATCGAGAGCACGCAGAAGGGCATAGAGCGCCTGCAGACGCGGCGTCGGCACACCGAGCTTTTGAGCACGGCGCAGCGGCTCGCCCCAAATCGCCTCGACCTCGATGGAGCGTCCGGCGAGAAAATCCACCAGGGTGGAGGGACGGTAACGCCCCATGCGCATGGTGTCCGCCATCATCCGCTTCGTCCAATCTTCGGGAAAGGGCAGCTCCCGGCTTCGGGCCACGGCAGCCACTTCTTCCATCAATCCGGTTGCGAGCCGACTCAATTCGGCATCGCGCAGGATCTCCTCGACGTCGCATCCCCCCCCTGCGACCGAGATGCCATTGAAGGGGATGTTCCAGGCAAGCTTGCGCCAGCGGGCAGCTTCGAGGCTCTCGACCACCGAGCAGGGAACTCCTGCCCGCTCGAACTGTAGGGCAACCTCCCGCAGGAAGGCCTCCCTAGCCCCTCGGTAGGCTCCGAGCTCGATCTTGCCGAAGCCGGCGTTTTCCACCCGCCCGGGTGCCGTTCTCGTCAGGCAGCCAAAGACGATGCCACCGATTATTGGATGGTTGGGGAAGACGTCTGACAGCCACTCCTCGTTCCCCAAGCCGTTTTGGAGAGCCACGAGCACGGTCTGCGGCTGGAGCAAAGGGGGCAAGAGCTCGCGCAGGGCTTCCCGCGCCGTAGCCTTGAGCGCGATGAGGACAAGATCGCACGGCCCCATCTCTTCGGTCCGGCGAAATCCCCTCACCGGATAGAGCTGGAAGGTCTCTTTCCCCTGTTCCTGGATCCAGTACCCGCGCCGAATAACGGCTTCCCAATCGCTGCGGAGGAGAAAGGTGACCTCGCTCCCCGCGCGGGCCAGCAGAGACCCGTAGTAGGCGCCCACCGCGCCCGCCCCGACGACACCGATCTTCATCCGCACACAAAAGCTGGGCTCCGTCGCCCTTTCCCAAAGGGGCCCTCGCGGAAGCTATTGGAACATGCCCGCCGGATTCTCGCTGACTTCAATCTCTTCGATCGTTCCCCACTCGCTGCTTCCCGTTCGGATATCGGCAACCAACTCTCGTTGGAAGAGCGCGATCAACTGCCCAAGCTTTTGACCCGTCAGCCAGAGATCGTGGCTGATGGTCCGCATGAAGAAGCGATTGCCTGCGGTATCCGCATGAGCGAAGAGAATCCGGCCGTAGGGGAAAACCCAGCTTCTTCCCGGAGACTCGATGCTGAAAAAGGCGACTCGTTCCTCTGCCTGTCGGACGCCTCCGCCTTCCGTTACCGCATGCCCGCCGTGGCTCAAAGGTTCACCGGCTGCCATGATGTTTCTGCCCTCCCTCCTTTTTCTCTTTTTCGGCTGCCAACTTGGTGAGATCGGCGGCAACGATGACAGGATCTCCCTCCTCCAACGAATCCGGAGGATTAAGAATCACTCTTTCATCCGGGCGCAACCCGGAATTGATCTCCATCTGGTTTCCGAGGTCGTGGCCGAGCTCCACTTTCCGAAAGCGGACCTTGGACTGCTTATCCACGGTCGCCAGGAAGTTCCCCTCCGACCGATAGATGACGGCATTGACGGGTACGAGCAGCAGAGTACTGGCAGTCGGCAGATGGAAGATCACGTCGACATACATGTTGACGACGATCTTCTGGTCGGGATTGCCGACGTCTACCTCCGTAAGCAGGGTCCGGGAGAGCGGATCGACCGCCTGCGCCGTCCGGACGACGATTCCATGGTAGACGACTCCGGGCAGCTCGGAGGCGGTCACGTCGGCCCATTCCCCCAACACGATCTGGGGTACATAGTTTTGCGGAACGGCGACGTAGACGCGCATCAGATCATTGACCGCGACCCGATAGAGCTCGTGGACGGCCTTATCGCTTCCCAGCGACACCAGGGTTCCCACATCGATGTTGCGCGCCGTGACGATGCCCGAGAACGGGGCCACGATCTTCTCGAATGACTTCAGTTCCTCATAGTGCTGCAGTTGTCCGCGCGCCGCGTTCACCCGCGCAAGCGCGGCATCATACATCGCCTGCTTTTCGTCCAGCGCCTGTTGGGAGACCGCACGCGTCAGGATGAGCCCCTTCCAACGGTCGAGCGTGATCCGCGCGATGACAAGGTTTGCTTCCGAGGAGTGGAGAGCACCCTCGAACGCCTCGACCGATTTGTCGATATCGGGTGCCGTAATCTCGGCCATGAGCTGCCCCTCCCGGACATGCTCTCCGATATCGACCCACCAGTTTTGAATGTAGCCGTTGACTCGAGCCCAGAGGGGAGTCTCGTAATAGCCCCGCGCGGTCCCCGGCAAGAGGAGATCGGTCACGGGCTTCGGCTTTTCCGGCAACATCACCGACACGGCGATCTTCTCGCCCGCAACCACCACCCGGTGGAGTGCGATCTTATTGAAGAATCGCGGGATCAAGCCGATCAGGAATAAGGCGAGCAATACACCACCGAAAAGAATGGCGAAACGGCGCACCCCCGTTTTCTTCGCGTGTTTCGGGGATTCACCACCCGCTTTGTTGGTGGAAGTCCCCTCCTCCGGCACGGTTTCCGGTTCCGGTGGATCGATCACGCCGTCTCCGCTCTGATGGACTCCGATCCATTGCTCGCCGAGGTCTTGCGACATCCACTTGTCCTGCTTGGCAGGACCCCCACCGTTTCCAATTGGTTCAAAGCCTTCGGGCATCTTCATCCCCTTGTCTCCGTGCGTCCTCGAATGAGGGAGTAGATGACCGGTACCACGAAGAGGGTGCCGACCGTGGCGAAGAGCAGCCCGCCGATCACCGCCCTTCCCAGAGGAGCGTTCTGCTCTCCCCCCTCGCCCAACCCCAAGGACATGGGCAACATCCCCAGAATCATAGCTCCCGCCGTCATCACCACCGGACGCAGCCGAATCTTCCCCGCCAGCCACGCCGCCGTGGTTGCGTCGTTCCCGTTGCGCATCTCATCGTTCGCGAAGGTGATCAGCAGGATGCTGTTCGAGGTTGCCACCCCGACCGTCATGATCGTTCCCATGAGCGAGGGCACGTTAAAGGTCGTCCCGGTCAAGTAGAGCATCCAGACGATGCCGCAGGCGCCGACGGGCAGCGCGGTCAGGATGATGAAAGGATCTAACCATCCCTGAAAATTCACGACCAGCAGGAAGTAGACCATCATGATCGCAAAGACCGTGCCTAAGCCCAGGCGAAGGAACGCGCTGTTCATGCTCTGGGCCTGCCCGCGCACATGGATATCGTATCCCGGGGGAAGCTTTTTGCCAAACTCGTCGACGACCTTTTGCACGTCACCCGCAACCCCTCCCAAATCCCGACCCTGGATATTCACGAAGATGTTCTTCAGGGGTTTCATGTTGTAGTGGCTGATGACCGCCGCCCTCCTGGTCCGACTAATTGCCATAAGGTTGCTGATGAGCTGCGGCTCGAGATGGGTGGTCAGCAGGCGAGAATAGATCTCGTCTGAAGGATAGCCCACGTTGATATTCATCAGCCAGTTCCGGGAGTCGAGCTTGAACTGGGGACTCTGCACCACGAGCGGGTAGTTGATGGTCGTCTCCGGATCCGCCCAATAGTTGGCAGCTACGACGTAACTTGAGCTCAACTGATTCAACACGTTGTCGGCGACCTGCTTTTGCGTCATCCCCAGGTCGAGCGCGCGAATCCGGTCGACCTCCATGTGGAGATAGGGTTGCTTCATCTGATAGATGGTCGTGTCCACCGCACCCGGAATTTGCCGGAGCTTCTTCTCCATCTTCACGGCAACATCGCTAATCAGCGCCTCGTTCTTCCCGGCGATCTGGATATCGATCGGGGCGGCCGATCCGAAGTTCAAGATCTGGTTGACCATGTCCGCGGCCTGGAAAAAGAAGCGGCAGCCGGGAAATTTGAGCGGCAGCTCCTCCCGCAACTTTTTCATGTAGTACGGCGTCGGGCGGTGATCCTCCTTGAGCGACACCAAGATCTCTCCGTCGAAAGTCCCCTCGTTGATCGTGTCGCTGTAGGCGAGGGCTGCGGGATAGAAAAACGGGATTCCCATGTTATCGACGACCGAGTCGATCTCCTCCTCCGGAATAATGCTTCGGATGTAGCGCTCGATCTGGCCGAAGATCCGCTGCGTCCTCTCGATGCGGGTGCCCGGTGGAGTAAAGACGTGGAGCCGGAACTTCCCTGCGTCGACCGAGGGGAAGAAATCCCGCCCGACCACGGGCAGAACGAGACCAGTCACCGCGACCAGGACCGCGAAGAGAACAAACACGGCCGGGCGATGGTCGAGCGCCAGGCGCAAGAGCGCGGCAAAACGGTCGCGGAACGCATCGAAGCGCTCCTCGAATTTGTGGTGGAAGCGCTGAAACCGGCTCGCAGGCTTTCCTTCCGCCAGCTGACGATGCTTCTCCTCTTCCTCCGCTGTGATCAGCATGTCGGCCATCGTCGGGACGAGCGTCCGGGAAAGGAAATAGGAAAAGAGCATGGCAAAGACCACCCCCAAGGCCATGGGAGTGAACAAAAACTTGGGCGGCCCCTCAAGGAAGATCACGGAGGTGAAAACGATGCAGATGGAGAAGGTCGCCATTAAGGCTGCATTCGCGATCTGCGCCGCCCCATCAAGGATTGCCTGAATGAGCGGCTTCCCTAGTCCGTGGTTCCGATGGATGTTCTCCACCTCCACGGTCGCGTCGTCCACCAGCACGCCGACCGCGAGCGACAAGCCGCCCAGGGTCATGATGTTGATGGTATATCCCATCCGGCTCAGGATGAAGAGCGCGACCAAGATGCAGAGGGGGATCGAGGTGAGGACAATGAGGGTGCTCCGCCAACTGCCCAGAAAGACCAGGATCATGATTCCGGTCAGCGTCGCTGCGATCAGCCCTTCCTTGACCACCCCCTGGATCGATTCGCGGACGAAGACCGATTGGTCGAAGATCGGACGGATGTCGACGCCTTCGGGGGCTGCGGCCAGCGACTTGGGAAGAAGCTTTCGAAGGTCGCTGACGAGCTCCAGGGTCGAAGCCATGCCGTTCTTGAGCATGGGGAGGACGACCGCGGGGACTCCGTCGACGTGGGCGACATTCCACTGAACGGCGCCGCCGTCGCGCGCATGACCGATATCGTGGAGGTAGACGAGCTGCCCGTTCACCTTCTGGATCGGGAAGTTATTGAGCTCGACGACTTTTTTCGGAATGTTATTGACGCTGACCAAGTAGTCATACTGGCCGATCTTGATGTCCCCTGAGGGCAGATCGACGTTCTGATCGCTCAGCGACCTCATGACGCCATCTGCGGTCATGCCTCTAGCGATGAGTTGGTTGGGATCGGTGTCGACCATGATGAACCGCGGCGTTCCTCCCCAGGGCGGAGGCCAGGTCGAGCCGCGAATGGTCGCGAGATCCCTGCGGAGCACATACCAGGAATAGTCAAAGAGCTCCGCGGCCGACTTGGTCTTTCCGCTCACGGCCACCTGGATCACGGGAACCTCGGACGCGGAGTAGCGGAGCACGTAGGGGGGGGTGGTACCCAAGGGCATCCGCTTGATGATAGTCTGGCAGATCCCTGCCGTCTCCGCCAAAGCCGCATCGATGCTGGTCCCCGGCTGAAAGTACATTCGAATGACGTTGAGCCCGTAAAGCGTCCGGGATTCCACCCGCTGCACGTTGTCGACATACTGGGTCAACGTAAACTCGCTGAAGGTGGTGATGTAATTGGTCATGTCCTCCGGGGTCATCCCCTGGTAGAACCAGACGACGTTGACCACGGGGATGTCGATCTCGGGAAAGATGTCCGTCGGCGTCGTCACGATAGTCATTAAACCCAGGACGAAGATGAGCGCCGCCATCACACCTACGGTGTAGGGCTTGCGCAATGCCAACCGGACAAGCGCCATCATAGCTGAAGTTACTCCTTTGAACCGAAAGAAATGAGGTTAGCCGCCGGAGGAATGCCGGCAACGCTTTAAGACCGCGTTAATGATTGGATTCATGCGTGGACGGCCCCTTTTTGTCAAGCCGCCGGTCGCCCGACGCAGGACAAAAGTTCAGACCCTTTACTTCTTTTTCTCTTTTGGCGCAGCCACCCATCTGCTACATTGACATGCCATGTCCGTTCATCTACCGGAAGCGGCGGAGAAACTGAGTCCGATCGGAGGCCGCCTATCCGTTGCCCTGGCGGTCGGAGGAATCTTCTTCTGGATTGCCGTCGGCTTCCTCGATCTGATCCTTCGGGCCGTAGACAATCACACCGAACTCACTTCGGAATTCCTCGGGCTCTGCGCGGTGACGGGCTTTATGCTCAATGCTTCTGGTGCCTTGGTGGGCGTTCTGGCATTGAGCCAAGGGAAGACATCCAAGGTGGTCTCTTCCATAGGAGTCGCCGTCAACGCGCTGCTCGCTCTCGTGGTCCTTGCCTTCATCCCGCTCTTTTAAGCGCCTTCTCTGGCAGGTTAAAATCCGTGGCGAGCCCGATCGCTCAACTGGCCGATCCGTCGGATGATTGCTTCGTTGACCGGTCCGAGCAGTGAACTCCCGCGAGGAAACGCAAAGGCATAATCGATGCGTTCCAGTGTTCGCGGCGTGATTTCGATCTCCCCGGCATGGGCAGTTCGCACCAAATACCGTAACGTGGGTTCGCGCAGGACAACCGCGTCGATTTTTCCGGCAATCAGCGCGGCCAGACAATCCTTGGCGGTCGGGAAGGTCAGAGCGCGGATCTTTTCCCCGGATAGGAACTTCTCTCCTATGCCGCCTTTAACGCAACCCAAGCGCAGCCCCTCCATTCCCCGTTGCTGGAGGGACTGGTTGCTCACCTTTTCCACCGCGACGCCCGCCGTTACCCACGCGGTAAAGAAGGAGATCAAGACAACGCCCACAAACATCCAGACCAAGGCAATGGCTCTCCCCTTCGGCGTCCGGGGCACTTTGTCCCCATAGCCGATCGTCGTCATCGTCACGGCTGCCCACCAGAAAGCGCTTCCGATGCCGTGGAGCGTCTTCCCGCCGAAATGGTCCGGATTCTCCCTGCGCTCCACGAGCCAAATCATGATGCCGGCAAGAAAGGTAAGGAAGAGGAGCCCGCCCATCACGTAGGCGAACTCCCGGCTGAAAAGGAAGTGCAGCACCGCCCATGCGGTGCTCGTGCTCTCGGAGCGAAAGGCCAAAGCCAGGGAAGACGAATAATACGGATAGCTGTAAGAGACCTCCCGACCCAGCTCCGGCGTAACGGCGAGTCCCAACGCCACGACATCGACTCGACCTTCTTTCAGCGCCCGGACCACAGCGACGGGGTCGACCGGCAAATCGACGAATCGATAGGCGAGTCCGAGATCCCCGGCAATCTCCCGCCACAAGTCAATCGCCATGCCTTGCCATTCGCCCGAAGGATCCCGCCAGGCGAACGGAGGTTCCTCGCTCGCGGCGACGCGAAGAACCGGAGCGGGACCGGGAGAGAAAGCGCGGATATTGTCGGCTGCGATCCCGGAAAAAAGAGAACCGCCGAAAAGAAAGAGAGTACCAAGCGCGGCGATTCCTGCCCAAAACCGCATGCGTCGAGGTCGAACTCCGCTCCGATCAGACACCATGGCTCCCGCGACGACTTTCTCCTAACCGCGGGACCTTCCCTCCATCCGAAAGCGGCGTTCCGTTACTTCTCTCTCTCGATCGAAACGGCCTCTTCTAAATCTAGACGGCCTCTACTTGGCCCCGCCCCTGAGTCCCCGCTTGCTTACCGACTTTGCCGATCGCGGATTCGACCGCCTGTCTCCAGCTCCCGAAAAATCGGCGCTTGCATGCAGCCGCGAAGAGGGACGGCTCCCGATTGCGCACTTCGGTGCTGGTGAGAGACACCCCCTGCTCCCCGAGGGCGCGAATCTGATCGAGGATTTCGGCCTCGGTCCAGCGTTTCCTCTTTCGAATCTTCGCATAATCAAGCCCGGCGCGCTCTACGGCGGCACCCCAACTCCCGAACCTCCGTCTGGCGGTGGCAATCAACGAGTTGGCCCGCTCATCCATGTACTTGGAACTCAAGTCCTCCCCTTCCGCATGGAGGCGACGGATCTCCCGCAGGATGTCCGCCTCTTTCCAGGAGCGATATCGATAGATGTCCGCGGGAGCGAGCCCCGCAGCGAGAAGGGCGTTCCTCCAACTCCCGAAATAGACGGGCCGGATCGCGGCGTAGACCATCGGCGCATATGGGCTAAGCATCAACGCCCGGAACGACAGATCCGCTCCTTGCGCATGGAGCAGACGAATTCGCTCCACAATGCTTTTCTTTGACCATCGTTGGTAGCGGCGAACCTCCGCATACGAAAGTCCTGCCGCTTCCACCGCTTTGCCCCAACTGCCGAAGTAGCGGATGCCCGCAGCGAGAAGTTCCTGGAAATGCTGGCGCATGTAGTGCGAGTAGAGAGGACGCCCCTGCCGGTGCCACGCACGGATCTCCCGAAGGAGAATCGCTTCGCTCCATTCCCGATTTTTTCCCTCAATCGGAACTTCGATGGTTTTCATAGGTGTCTTAATCAAAAAGAATAAACCTTGTTTGATTTCCTGTCAATTATCTTCCCTTATGACAGCACTTATTGTGCCACCTGTAAAGTTTTTGCGCAGATCGCTTCCAACTCTTCGCCCACCCGTGTGGGACGAATGTCGGCCAGACAGGCTACGGGCCTTTTTTGCGGACAACTGGTCCGCCAGCAAGGCGCGCAGGGAGCCGCAGCGGATAGCACGTGCACGTTTTCTCCTACAGCAGCGGATTCCCGCCAGTCCGTCGGACCAAAAAGGATGAGAGTCGGCACTCCGAGGGCGGCCGCCAAATGGGCGGGCCCGGAATCTGGACCGACGGTCGCCGCCGCATTGCCCAGGAGCGCCATCATCCTCCGCATCGGAAGCGCTCCGCGGAGGTCTAGCATGTTGTGCTCCTCGAGGGGAAACCACGGTCCCATTCCCATCGCCACGAAAAAGAGATGCGGAAGCGATCGCACAAGTTCCCTGTAATATCGCCAGGGCCAGAGCTTCGTCTTCCATCGCGCATAAGGGTGAAGAACCACGTAGGCACCCTTCCGCAATCCCGGGATGTCCAGAGGTCCCGCCCTCAGGCCATAATCCAGCGGCCCGGCCGGCACCCGCAGATACCGAAGGAACGCGAGATATCTCTCCTGAGCAGGAGGAGGTGGAGGCATGACCCGCTCGCGATAAAGGACGATCGAGCCTTCACGCCCGTTCCACGGGCCGATCCGGCGCCGCGCCCCGCTCCAAAGGCAGAGGAGCCCGCTTCGCAGAAGACCCTGCATGTCCAGCAATAGGTCGTAATGCTCTCCTCGAACGGAGGCAAGGCAGCGTGCGAGGTCACGGAGAAGGCCGCCCGGCGTCTCCCTCCGGCGCGGGAATTCCACAAATCGGTCGATCGCAGGGTGGTTGGTCAGAAGATCCCGGTACGCCTCGAAGGCCATCCAATGAATTTGCGCCGAGGGCCATCGCCTCCGCAAGCCCGCCGCCACGGGCAATGCCTGGACGACATCCCCAAGGGAGCTGAACTTGAGGACCAGGATCTTGTGCACGGGGAGATCTTCTTCCCGGATCCTCTCCGTCCAGGGACTGGAAATCCCCACGTTCATCGCCTCCTTTTTTGGCCGACGTCCTCGCTTGACAGATGTTCTAAAACTCTATAGAGAACCATATCATGTCGATCTTTCCCTCCGTCATCGCGACGATCGGACGCACGCCACTCATTCGGCTCAACCGGATCACGCAGGGTCTCCAGGCCAGCGTAGCACTCAAGGCAGAGTTTTTCAACCCACTCGGTAGTGTGAAGGACCGGATCGGTGCCGCGATGATCGAAGCGGCGGAAAAGGCGGGTCTCCTTGGTCCGCAGACCGAAATCATCGAGCCGACCTCCGGCAACACGGGGATCGCCCTGGCCTTTGTTGCCGCAGCCAAGGGATATCGCCTCACTCTCACCATGCCGGAAAGCATGAGCCTGGAACGCCGCACCCTGTTGGCTCTCCTGGGAGCCAACTTGGTGCTCACTCCGGCTGCCGAAGGGATGGCCGGAGCCATCCGCCAAGCGATGACCATGAAGGACAAACGGGGAAACTGCTGGGTTCCTCAACAGTTCGAGAATCCTGCCAATCCGGAAGTCCACAGGCGTACCACGGCGGAGGAACTCTGGTCGGATACGGCAGGGGCGATCGACGTTTTCGTCTCCGGAGTGGGGACGGGAGGCACGATCACCGGTGTGGGAGAGGTGATCAAAGCGCGCAAGCCCGACCTTCGCACCATAGCCGTGGAACCTGTCGGTTCACCGGTCATCTCCCAGGCGTTGCGCGGGGAGCCGATCAAGCCGGGTCCGCACAAGATCCAAGGAATTGGAGCGGGCTTTCTGCCCAAGAATCTCAACCTCTCCGTCGTCGACGAGGCATTTCCCGTTGCCGATGCCGATGCTTTTGCCATGGCGCGCCGCCTAGCGGAAGAGGAAGGAATCCTGGCGGGCATTTCCACTGGAGCGACGGTCCATGCGGCAATCGAAGTGGCCAAGAGGCCGGAAAACCGCGGGAAGCTGATCGTCGCCGTTGGAGCCAGCACGGGGGAACGGTATTTGAGCACCGGGCTGGCCGAAGAAGCCCGCCGCCGCGTGGGTTCCGCGTAGCCGTCGCGGAGAGCGCCGAGTTTTCCGTCCTCCTACCACTCCGGTGAAACACCGGAGCCCCGCCTCGTATCCATGGCCATCGGCTTCGCCTCTGGCAGGAACTTTATCAGAAATGCTGGCTAAACATTTGGGCAGCCTCTAGCGTATTATAGATTTGGCATGATCGACAACGATTCTGCGCTCAAGCTCTACTTGCGGGAAATCAGCCAAGTTCCCCTCTTGCGCCGAGAAGAAGAGGTGGAATTGGCCCACCGCATCCAAAAGGGCGATGCGGCTGCCCGGCAGAAGATGATTCAGGCCAACCTGCGTCTGGTGGTGAAGATCGCGCACGATTACTCGACCAGCGGCCTGCCCCTGCTCGACCTGATTTCCGAAGGCAACATCGGCTTGATGAAAGCCGTCGATCGCTTCGATCCCTCCAAAGGCGGGAAGCTGAGCACCTACGCGGCTTGGTGGATCAAGCAGTCGATCAAGCGAGCCCTCGCCAACCAGAGCAAAACGATCCGCCTGCCTGTTCACCTGGTGGACAAGATCGCACGGATGCGGCGGACGGCAATCCGCCTGGCCGAGGAGTTCGGCCGGGAGCCGACCGATGAAGAGCTCGCGCATGAACTTGGGATTTCCGGCTCCCGGGTGGAAGAGCTTCGCACGATCGCGATTCAGCCAGCTTCGCTCAACGCGTCGGTAGGGGAAGAAGAGGACGGCACCTCGCTCGGAGAGCTCGTGAAGGATGAAAGCGCCCTCGATCCAGCATCCGTCATCCAAAGCGAGAACCTGAAAAATACCGTGATGGAGCTCTTACCCGCCCTTGATGCCCGGGAGAGGAAGATCCTCGCTCTTCGATTCGGGCTGGAGGGAAACGAGGAGATGACCTTGGAGGAGATCGGCAAGAGATTTCACGTAACGCGGGAACGGATTCGACAGCTCCAAAACATCGCCTTACGGAAAGTGCGCCGCGCTTTGGAAAAGAAGGAGAAGCGTCAACTCGTCCGATGACTTTCCTCCTCCAAAGCACCCTGTGCCGGTTGAAAGAGAAGGTGCGCGACATCCCCGATTTCCCGAAAAAAGGGGTCCTCTTCCGGGACATCACCCCCCTCATCGGGGACGGCCAGTTCTTCCGCCTGGTGATGATGATCTTCCTGGAACGGTATCAGCGGCGAAAGATCGATAAGATCGCCGCGATCGACGCGCGCGGCTTTATCTTTGCCGGCGCTCTCGCCCACATTCTGGGCATCGGCCTCATCCCGATCCGCAAGAAGGGCAAGCTGCCCTATCAGACCTTCGAAACCCAGTACGCCTCGGAGTATGGGCTCAATACGCTGACCATCCACCGCGACGCGATGAGAAAAGGGGAGCAGGTACTGATTCTCGACGACGTTCTGGCCACCGGCGGCACGGCGGAGGCGGCAGCGAAACTCGTCGAGAGCTGCGGAGGTAGCCTGGTCGAGTTGGGTTTCCTGATGGAACTGCGCGGGCTCAAAGGCAAAGAACGCCTCTCCCGATACCCCGTCTACTCGATCCTTCAGTTTCCTTAGCCTGGGGTTAGCCTGTCTGTCTCACAAAGTTCGTAGCCGAGGCGCGGCGGATGGGCCTGGATGCAAGACGCAACGAAGCAGACAGGTCCATTTCGCAAGCCGCAGGAGATCGCTTGTGAGACAGGCAGGCTAGCCCTTAAAGGCGAAATAGACTGCGGCCACCAGGAAACCGTAGGAGACCAGAAGATTCCATCGAGGGACGGCCCCGAAGAGAAAGTAGGCCAGGACCGTGAAGACCAAGAGGGTGATGCACTCCTGCATCACCTTGAGTTGTGTTACGGAAAACTCATACGATCCGATCCGGTTGGCCGGCACCTGAAAGACATACTCCAATAAGGCGAGCCCCCAGCTTGCCAGAATCGCAAGCAGGAGCGGCTTGTCGCGAAACTTCAAATGCCCGTACCAGGCGAGGGTCATGAAGATATTGGAGACGACTAGCAGGAGAATCGTCTTCATGACTAGCCCGCCGGTCTCACAAAGTTCGTACCCGAGGTGGGGCGGTCAAGACCTTACCGCGGCCCCTCGGCGAGGCTCATGGAGATTTTTTGATAATCCGCCGGGGGCTCGAAGAGAGCGGCCGGCTGCGGGCCCGCCTGATACTGATCCCAATCGACCACGGTCTTCGCATCCATCAGAGCCACCCGCAAGGGGAACTTGCCGGCTTCCTCTACCCAAATGTAGACGCTCTTCTGGTTTCCTTTCATCCGGTACTTCGCGCAGGCATGTCCGCGGATCGTCTCCTTCCCTTCCAACACCCAAGAGGCGCCAGCCTCTGCGGGGATGCCCAGGTTGGCCGCGGATCCCGTGTCCCGGTAGCTGCTCTCCAGGACAAGCTTGCTCGCCGGAAGGATCGTGTACACTCTCTTCTGATCCTTCCGCAACAGGATGATCTGCGTTTCGGGACCTTGCTGGGATTCGAGCCGGAGCTTGTCGCCATCCCGATAGAGGTGCTGCACGATCGTCACTCCCCCATCGATCTGGGTGGTCTGAATCACGGAGAACTGATTGCCCAGGGTGTATGGCTCCCTCGCCTGTTCGCCCCAGGCGCGAAAAGTCCCGAAGAGGAAAAGAAGAGTGGCGAGAAGCGCAGCGAACCGCACCTGAACGGAGGCTCCCGGCGGACGGAGGTCCATGGCTCGCGAAGCTACTGACCTTTTCAACGATGGGCCAGCAACAAATGCGGCAGCGGCCGGAAAAACAGGTCGATCAGGGGCAAGCCGCAGGAAAACGCTGGGGGGACAGGCAGGCTAGATCCTCATGGGGGAGGAGTCCGGAAGGGTCGCCAGCCGAAGCTGGCCGCAGGCCGCAAAGATCTCTTCCCCTTTCCGCGTCCGTACCGTGACGCGGCAGCCGCTCTTTTGCAAAAGACTTTCGAAGCGATCCACCCTCGCCGGGTCGGGGCGGTCCCAAGGCAACGAATCCACCCGATTGTAGGGGATCAAGTTGATCTTCGCCCGCAATCTGCGGGAGATCTTGCTCAAATCCGCGGCGTCATCGTCCGAGTCGTTGACTCCCGCAAGGAGAATGTATTCGAGGGTAATCCTCTGCCGCTTCTTCCTGCTGTATTCGTCGCAGGCATCGAGGAGCAGAGGCAGCGGATGTTTGCGGTTGACGGGCATCAGCCGGGAGCGAAGGGCATCGCTTGCCGCGTGGAGAGAGATGGCAAGCCCCACGGCCAAGGGCTCTTCGGCCAGCCTTCGGATCTCCGGAACCAGACCACTGGTCGATACCGTGATCCGCCGAGGGCTCAACCCAAAACCCCAAGGGGCGGTGAGGAGCCGCAAGGATCGCAAAAGAGAGTCCCAGTTCGCGAGCGGCTCACCCATCCCCATGAAGACCAGGTTGTCCACACGTCTTCCGGCGGCCTCTTCGGCTTGCAGGAGCTGTTCGACGATCTCGCCCGAGGAGAGGTTGCGCCGGAAGCCGAGAAGGCCGCTCGCGCAAAACGCGCATCGGTAGGCGCAGCCCACTTGGCTCGAAAGACAGAGGGTTAGCCTCCCCAAAGCGGCATCCGATTCTGCGGGAATCAAGACGCTTTCTACCGCATCGCCCCCGGGTAGCTCCCAAAGCAGCTTCTGGACGCCGTCGCCGTTCTGCCGCACGCGAGCCCTCCGCAGGGAGCGCAACTCGTATCGGTCGGCCAGTTCCCTCCGCAAAGAGAGGGGCAGGCTCGTCATCTGCGCAAAAGAAGAGGCCCGTTTCTCGAAGACCCATTGGCCCAGAACCCTCCGCTGATAGGACGGCCCGCTCCCCATCTCCCACTCCTCGGGAGTCTGGTCGAGAAGATGCCGCTTCATGTCCAGTCGCCCCCTTTCGTCTGCCTGTCTCACCAGCGTTCTGCTGCGGCGATCACGGCAAGGGGATAGTGATCCCCTTCTGCCGCATATATTTCCCGTTGCGATCGGCATAGGAAGTCTCGCACGGTTCCGCCGCTTCCAAAAAGATGACCTGGGCCAATCCCTCATTGGCGTAGACCTTCGCCGGCAGCGGAGTCGTATTCGAAATTTCCAGGGTCACATGCCCTTCCCACTCCGGCTCGAACGGGGTCACGTTCACGATGATCCCGCACCGAGCGTAGGTCGATTTCCCCAGGCAGATTGTGATCACATTCCGAGGGATCCGAAAATGTTCGACGCTCCGCGCCAAGGCAAAGGAGTTGGGAGGAATGATGCAGGCATCGGCCCTGACATCCACAAAGGAGCGGGGATCGAAGAGCTTGGGGTCGACCACGGTGTTGAACACGTTGGTGAAGATCTTGAACTCATTGGATACGCGCAAGTCGTAGCCGTAGCTGGAGAGTCCATAGCTGACCACCGGCTCTTCCGAGGAGGCCCGTCGCACTTGGGCTTCCACAAAGGGTTCGATCATCTTCTCCTCCAGCGCCTTTCGCCGGATCCAAGAATCAGAGTGGACGCCCATCGCTTCTCTTCTCCATGAATATCCGCTCGTCCGCCAATTCCCCGCCCGGCCTGCGCTTTCCCGACAGCGCGGCCCGGTACACGATCCGCAGCAGAGGGAGCGGAACGTAGGAGAAGATCGCCGCGCAAAGTCTGGGCACAAACCCTGGCGTGACCTGGGACTTTCCCCGGCTGGCGGCCTCGAGCGAACAGCGAACCACCTCCTCGGGAGAGGTCCACATGAAGGGTGGGCCACCAACCTCCTTGAGATCCTCCGGACACCGCACCGCGCGCTCGAAGAACTCGGTAGCCACGGCCGCGGGGCAGACTTGGGTCAGGGTGACTCCGGTCCCCGCCAGCTCCCATTCCAACCCGTGAGAAAGGCTATGGACGTAGGCCTTGGTCGCCGCATAGGCCGAATAATAAGGAAGGGGACGCAAGCCCGAAATCGAGCCGATGTTGATGATGCACCCTTTGCCTCGCCGGATCATTCGCGGAAGCAACCACCAGAGGAGAAGCGTAAAGCCCCTGACGTTGAGATCGAGCATGTCGCGGAGGCGGCGCAAGTCAGCGCGGTAAAAGAGCCCGAAATCTCCCACTCCCGCGTTGTTGACCAGCAGATCCACCTCGACCCGTTCGGTCTCCAGTCGATCGATCACCGCTTCGATCCCTTCGGGAGCGGCCAGGTCGGCGGGGGCGACGATGATCTGCGCCTTCGGGTGGTTTTTCCGGATCTCCTCCGCCAGCTCTCGAAGACGCTCTTCCCGGCGAGCGGTGAGAACCAGGCACCCGGCTTCCGGGGCGAGCTGTCGGGCAAACTCCGCTCCCAGCCCGGAAGAGGCACCGGTGATCCACGCCGAACAGCCCAGAAAAGATTGCCTCACCACCTTCTCATTCGTCCTATTCGACTTGGTAAAGCACAACCGAACGAGCGCGCTCTCCGAGAAGCGGCACCTCCGAAAGAAGAACCACCTTGTCGCCGGAGGAGATTGCCCCCCTCTTCCGAAGCTCTCTTTCCGCAATCGCGAGCCCTTCTTCCTGGCTTGTGGGATACCGGGACGCAATCGGCTCGCTTCCGTAGCAGAGCATGAGCCTCCGACAAAGATCCTCCTCTCCGACCAACGCGTAGATCGGAGAGTACCGAGGCCGAAGACCGGACACGGCAGTCGTGAGCTTGCCCTGACGCGTGAAGACGCAAATCGCCGCAGCCCGAGTCTGATCCGCTAAATGGACGGCCGCACTGGCGATCTCTTGCTGATCCTTGGTTAATTCGGCGAGCGTCGCATAGCCCGCTCCTCCACTCCGCTCGGTCCGCCGGATGACCCGGTCGAGAACGGAGACGCACTCGAGCGGATAACGGCCCGCCGCCGTCTCCCCCGAAAGCATCAAGGCATCGGCCTGTTCGTAAACGGCATTGGCGATGTCCGTAATCTCGGCACGCGTGGGGACCGGATTCTGGGTCATGCTCTCCAACAAGTGTGTTGCCACAATGACAGGTTTCATCTCCTGCAGGCAAATCTTCACGATCCGTCTCTGAATGATCGGGAGATCCTCGAAAGGACACTCGATCCCCAGATCTCCGCGAGCGACCATGATCGCGTCGGCCGACTCCAGGATTTGAGGCAGGTTCCGCACGGCGGCTTGGTCTTCGATCTTCGCGACGATGACCGCCTTCGATCCCCTGGCGATCAGGATCTGACGCAAAAGATCGACATCATTCGCCTCCCGGACAAACGAAAGAGCGAAGTAATCCATCTGGCACTCCACCCCGAGGTCGATATCCTGCAAGTCCTTATTGGTCAAGGGAGGAAGGTTCACCCGAACTCCAGGCAAGTTGATGTGGCGGCGGCTTCCCATCACCCCGGGAGTGACCACCTCGCAGCGGACGCGGAAGCCCTGCTTGTCGAGCACCTTCATCTGAATCACCCCGTTATCCACGAGAACCACGTCGCCCACCCGCAGATCTTGGGCCAGATCGTCGTAGTTCACGGAAACGGATCGCTCGTCAACGCTCGGATCCCCGCGCACCGTGAAGGTAAACGTGTCTCCGGGATGAAGCTCGAGCCGGGCAGCCAGATCCCCCGTGCGGATGGCCGGTCCTTGGGTGTCGAGAAGAAGCCCTACATTTCTGCCGAAACGGCGGCTCCGCTCGCGCACAAACGCACTCGTCCTCCGCACCCAATCCGGAGAAGCATGGGACATATTGAAACGGAAGATGTCCACTCCACGCGCGATCAACTCTTCGATCTTCTCTTCGGATTCGCTCGCCGGACCAAGTGTCGCAATGATCCTTGTCTTTCGCTTTCGCGTGCGCTCCGTCGCGACCGCTTCTCTCTGCTCTTCCTCGCTCCCCGGGGCAACGTCCGGACTCAACGCATCGTAGGGGTAGGACCCCCGCTTCTCTCCGCGTGCACTCATGCGTCGCCCCTCCCGGTAGTGATCTTCAGTTCTCGAAGCTGCTTCGCCTCGACCCGCGACGGCGATCCCGTCAACGGATCCATGCCATGTCGATTCTTCGGAAAGGCGATGACGTCCCGAATCGATTCGGCTCCGGCCAAAAGCATCACGAGCCGATCCAGGCCGAGTGCGACACCACCATGAGGTGGGGCGCCGTAACGGAAGGCTTTGAGCAGGTGGCCAAAGCGCTGCTCCTGTGTCTCGGCATCGATGCCTAGCACCGAGAAGATCTTCTGCTGCAAATCCGCCTCGTGAATCCGGATGCTGCCCCCGCCCAACTCCGTCCCGTTGAGAACAATGTCATAGGCCAATGCTCTCAGCTCTCCGTAGCGCCCTTCGTCCAGAAGCGGAAGGTCTTCGGCATGCGGCCGGGTGAACGGATGATGCATGGAGGTCCAGTGGCCCTCTTCCCGATCATAGGCCAGCAAGGGGAAATCCGTCACCCAGAGAAACTTCCATTCCGTATTTCCTTTCCGCTCCCCGGAGAGATCGGCCAGTCGCAGACGAACGCGACCGAGGATCTCGCAGGCGAGATCCCACTGGTCGGCGGCAAAGAGGAGCAGATCGCCCTCCGTCGCCCCGAGCGTGCGGGCAAGCGCATCCCGCTGCCCGGCCGTCAGAAATTTCCCGATCGGCGATTTCCACCCGGAACTCTCCACGCGAACATAAGCCAAGCCTTTCCCTCCGAGGCTTCGGGCAAGATCCTCGAGTCCGGTCAACTCCGAGGCCGCGATGTGGGCCAGCCCCTTCCCATTCACGGCCTTGACGACCCCGCCTCGATCCAGGACGGCCCGGAAGACTTTGAGATCCGACTCGCGAAAAATCTCGCCGACATCGTAAAGATCGATCCCGAAACGGAGATCCGGCTTGTCGCTGCCATAGCGATCCATCGCCTCCCGGTAGCTCATGCGGCGGAAGGGGAGCGTCAGATCGACGTCGAGTACGTCGCGAAAGATCTTCCTTAGCATTCCTTCGACCCAGAATTGAATGTCTTCGGGCTCGACAAAGGATGCCTCCAGATCGACTTGGGTAAACTCGGGCTGCCGATCCGCTCGCAAGTCCTCGTCTCGGAAGCAGCGGGCTATCTGGTAGTAGCGCTCGATTCCCGCGACCATCAGAAGCTGCTTATACTGCTGTGGGGCTTGGGGGAGGGCGTAGAAGGAACCAGGGATCAGCCTGCTCGGAACCAGAAAATCCCGCGCTCCCTCGGGCGTGCTCTTCGAGAGGATCGGGGTTTCCACCTCCAGAAACCCCTGGGCGTCCAGATATTCTCTGACCGCCCTGCTGATCCGGTGACGAAGCTGGAGGTTTTCCAGCATCTTCCGCCGCCGCAGATCCAGGAAGCGGAAGCCGAGCCGAAGCTCTTCGTTTTCGACCACCGCATCCAGGGGAAACGGGAGCGGCGGACACGATCCCAGCAGCCGAACAGAATGGGCGACCAGCTCGATCTCTCCGGTCGCCAAGCCGCTGTTCTCGGTTCCCTCCGGTCTCCGCGCCACCTGCCCCTCGACTTGCACCAGATCCTCGGCATGCAGAGCCTTCCCGATCTCCGCCGTCTCGGGATGCTCCTCCGGATGAAAGACAATCTGGGAAACTCCCTCCCGGTCCCGAAGATCGACGAAGACAAGCCCGCCATGATCGCGCCGCCGGTCGACCCAGCCGCACAGCCGCACATTCTTGCCTACGTCGGCCGCCCGTAATTGAGCGCAATGATGGGTGCGCCACCGGTTCGCGATTCTCATCCCGATCCTTTCCAATTCGAGAAGCTAGGACTGGGGCGCTCCGCCGCCCGATTCGCGCTCCCTGCCTCCCGACTGCAGAAGCGATCCGATTGCCGCGAGCGAAACGACCTGGCTCTTCCGGGAAGCCACCTCCCGCACTTCGGCGTTCCCTTCCATGACGCGGAAGTCCGCGAGAAGAACATGCCGGGCGCCCACCGCCTCCGCCCGCTCCCACTGTTTCTTGGGTCTGGCAGCATGGAGCGGATAATCGACCGAAAAGCCCTGGTCCCGCAGCGATTGTACCAGCCGAACGGCCGCAGGACGAACCTCTTCCTCGGAAATCACGACAAAGAGCTCCGGCCGCGCGACGCTCGCGCAAAGCTTTTGTTTCGCCCGAAGCAGCTCTCCGAGAACCACGTCCCCCATCCCAAATCCCACCGCCGGCATCCGCTCTCCGCCGAGACGCTCCAGAAGATCGTCATACCGGCCGCCTCCCGCGATGGCCCGGAAGGCGCCTTGCCGGTCGAACACCTCGAACACGGTACCCGTATAATAGGCGAGGCCCCGCACCACGCGGTAATCTTGCTCGGCGAACCCCGAAAGCCCTCGCGCGCTTAGGCTCGCCAAGACCCGCTCGACCGGCTCCCATGGCTCCCCTTCGTCGATCAGGCGAAAGACGGGAGCGGCCAGAGAACCCAACGCCGCTTCGGTCGTTTCCCGCGGCTGCCTCTCGATCTTGTCGATCGCCTGGAAGAGCCCATAACGCTCCTCTTCCCTCACCTTGTGCCGCTCGAAAAACCGGACCCAGAACCCACGGTCGCTCACCCGCACCACGAAATCCTCCGGCCCCAGGCCAAAGCCGCGCAGGAGATCGATCAGCAGAGAGATGATCTCGACGTCCGCTTCGAGAGATTCTTCTCCCAAGATATCACAGTTCCACTGAAAGTGCTCACGCAGCCGGCCCCGCTGCGCCCGCTCATACCGGTAGAGCTGAGGGATCGAAAACCATTTGAGCGGCTTTCGATAGTCGCGATGGCGTGCTTGGACCATTCGCACGAGCGTCGGCGTCATCTCCGGCCGCATGGCCACCAGTCTTTCCCCTCGATCGGCGAACTGGTAGACTTGCTCCAGGATCTCGGAGCCCGATTTCTTCCGATAAAGCTCCAAGGGCTCGAGCACCGGGCCATCGTACTCGACGAAGCCGTAGCGCCGGGCGGTGCTCCGCCAACGGCAGAGGATGGCTTCCCGGAAGGCAAGATCCTCCGGGTAAAAATCACGAAATCCGGGAAGAGGCTGCATGGTGCGGCTCCCGCTCTTCACATGAAGCGGGTCGGCAAGATCAGGCACTATTCCCAACTAGACGCTTCAGCGCGAGCTTTTTTTCCCAGCCTCCTCCTCCAGGAGTTCTTTCGTGACCTTTTGCAGGATTCGCTTGACCTGTTTCCCCGGCTTGAAGCGAACAACCGCGCGAGGCGGAATCGTGATGTCCCGTCCGGGACTTCGGGGATTCCGGCCGACTCGGGCGCGACGCAAAGCGACCTCGAACACCCCGAAGTTCCGCAACTCGATGTTCTGCCGACTCCCGAAGCTCTTCATCAGGATCTGCAACAAGGAGCCCAGCACTTTCGCCGCCTGCTGCTGCGGAAGCTTGGTCTCCTCCGCAACCTGCACCACCAAATCCCTTCGCGTCAGGTTTCCCATAGATCGATCCGTTGTGGCTTCCTTCTCCGGAAGCCGTTTCTACGGAAAGAATAGGCTGAAACTGGACCGGCACAACCGAAAAAAGCGAAAGGAATGCCTTTTGCCGTCCCGCCCCACCCTGCATGGCGGCTGACCGGAAAGCGAATTTCCCCGCCTCGGCTTGCAAATCCAGGCGCGTCTGCTTTCCTTGGGCTCGGCATGTGCTTGTTCCCGTTTCTAGCCTGCATATCTCACAAGCGATCTCCTGCGGCTTGCGAAATGGGCCTGTTTGCTTCGTTGCGCCTTGGTTT
>NZ_CABFVA020000087.1 GCF_902143375.2 Methylacidimicrobium tartarophylax
AACGGCGGCCGGCCGCTGGTATGACAATGTCGGCGGCATGGTGGAGTTCACCCCGATCCAGCCGACCGAGCATTCGGGCGCCGATCTCAACATCATCTACGGAAGCTTCAACCAGAAGATGCTGACCGCCGACTACCGGACCGGAAACATCCACGGCTGGTCGACGGTGATCGCGGGAGGGGTCGGCGACGGAAACAACTTCCGGATGTCCCCGGACGGATTCCGAAGCCCCAGCTACCAGTACGCGGCCTACGTAAAGACGATCAAGAACTTCAACCATGGCGACATCAGCTTCGGCGCCTGGTATGCGGATGCGGGCGGCTACCGGCCCACCATTCTTCCCGTCGGCGCCAACCCCTACGTGACGGTCAACGGCCAGAGCGCGAGCGGCATGCCGATTGCCGGAACCCCCTACAGCCAGGCGACCAGCGGCTACTATAGCAATCTCAACTACGATACTTGGCGCAAGCTTGACAGCCAATCGACCCAGATCGCCTATGCCAAGCAGAACATCTACCTCGACGACGACAAGAAGACGACCCTACACAACATGCTTTTCTACAACGGTTCCAACCGCATCCACAGCCGTTATTACAACTTCTTCGAAAATGCTGCCAACGCCTATGAGTACAACAACCCGTCCGAAGCGGACTTCGGGGACCAGATCGGATTGACCAAGATCCTCCCCTATAACACGGTTGATGTAGGGGGCTACTACATTTCCTCTACCTACAACAGCCGCAATGCCTTCTACAATCCGAACTACTTCCTTCCCGGAACGACGATTCCCGGCGGGGAGCTGACCCCGAACAACCTCTATCGGAACGATTACTGGGACCAGACCGATATCGCGGTCTATCTCCAGGATACGATCGAGCCGATCAAGGCGCTTCAGATTATCCCAAGCATCCGCTACGACGTCTTCACGACTGCCTATTCGATGAACGCCCAGGAGCAGTTCCCGTTGGCGTTTCAATACAACCCCGGAAACAATCAAGGAACGTTGCCGAACGCCACACGCCACCTCGGCGGCCTCGAGCCTTCGATTCTTCTCAACCTGGAGGTGACTCGTTGGCTTGCCCTTTACGGCAGCTACTCGGAAACTTACGAGACGGACACGGTCGGAGGCGGGGGCGGTATCTTTCAAGCCATTCCCGCCTCCTACTACGGGCTGTCGCTGGCGCAGTACGCGATTGCGGGCGCCAAGACTCATTTCGAGAAGCTGCCCGGACTAAACAATATGCTTTTCGGCGCCAACTACTTCTGGCTTCGATTCGCCGAACAGGCGATCGACATGGTCAACTTCGTCGGTAAGCCGATCACCGGGCTCGGGACCTCGATCTACCAGGGAGCGGACTTCTTCCTCGATGACAACCCGATCGGCACCTTTCACCTCTTCATGAATGGTGCAGTCGAGAACGCCACTTACACGAGCTACGTCGTGAGTCCGGGCACGCCGCAGGCAACAAACTACGATGGCCGCCATGTCCCCTATGTGCCCAGCCTCAACCTCACCGGAGGCATCTATCAGATCCAGCAGATCGGCAAGGTCTCCCTGCGCCTCAGCCTCTGGTTCATCTTCAACGGGGAGCAGTACGTCTTCGACAACAACACCGGGGCGCCAAGCAGACAGACGATGCCCCAGTATTACACCCTCAACGCCTCGATCAACGCGGCGGTCCCGATGCGCCTCTTCGAGCGGGAGAGGATGATCAACTTCAACCTGACCCTGATGAACATCACCGACCTCAACTACAACGGCTACGAATACATCACCAGCGGCGGCTACTACGGGACCGCGGGAAACGCCAACGTGCCCTCTGCCTATCAGTCGGGCTACATGCTCGGCTATCCGGGAGCACCCTTCACGCTCTACGGGAGCATCGGTGCCAGCTTTTGAGCCGACCATCGCCAAGGAACCCATGATCTCCCGACACGGCCGACGGTCTCTTTCGCGCAGCCTGCACCTCCTCTGCCTTCTCCTTCCGCTCTTCCGCGGAATGGCCGCAGGCGCCGCGCTGCCGCCTCCCGCCGAGGCGCCCGTCGACCACTTCATCCTTCTCTTCCAGGAAAACCATAGCTTCGACAACCTCCTAGGCGAGTTCCCGGGTGCTGACGGCATGTCCCAGGCGGGGGAAGCGGCGGTCCAGGTCGATCGTTCGGGGATTCCTTACAAGCAGCTCCCTCCGGTTTTGGATGACAAGAGCCAGCAGCCCGATCGCCGCTTTCCTGAACACCTCCCCAACCGGCCCTTCCCGCTCCTCTCCTATGTCTCGCTGCGCGAGTTGACCGCCGATCCGACCCATTCGTTCTACCACTGCCAACTCCAGATCGCCGGCGGAGCGAACAACCAGTACGTCGCCTGGGGAACCGCGGGGGCCCTTCCAATGGGCTATTACACGACCCGGCGCCTTCCGCTCTTTTCCGTCGCCCGGGAGTACACCGTGCTCGATCATTTCTTCCAGAGCGCCTTCGGCTCCTCCTTCCTCAACCACATCTGGCTGGTATCCTGTCAGACGCCTTGGTGGCCCGGCAGCCCTCCGAGCGAATGGGTCGCCGAGCCCGTTCTGGACGAAGCGGGCCGCCTGACGGGGCTCCATAAAGACGGCAAGATCACGCCCGATGGCTACGTGGTGGGGTCGGTCCAAGGAGCCCAGGCGCCCCACAAGGCCAACATCCCGCAAGACCAGCTACTTCCCCCGCTGACCGCTCCGACGATCGGCGAAAGACTCACGGAAGCCGGCGTCTCCTGGGCCTGGTACTCGGGAGGCTGGCGGGATGCAGTCGCGGGACACCCTGCATCCACCTTCAAATTCCACCACCAGCCTTTCGCCTATTTCGCCCGCTACAGTCCGGAGACTCCGGAGGGAAGGCTTCACCTGAAGGACGAAGTCGATTTCCTTGCGGATCTAAAGGACGGCCATCTCCCTGCGGTCTGCTTCGTCAAGCCCCTGGGGAAAGAAAACGAGCACCCCGGCTATTCGAACGTCGAAGAGGGCCAGAAGCACGTCCTTGCGCTTATTCGGGCGATTCAGGCGTCCCGCTACTGGTCCCGGTGTGTGATTCTTCTCACCTACGACGAGTACGGCGGATTCTGGGACCATGTCGCCCCGCCTGCGGGAGACCGGTGGGGTCCGGGACCCAGGGTGCCGGCGATCCTGATTTCCCCCTACACGCAAAAAGGAACGGTCGACCACCGCGGCTACGAAACCGTCTCCTTCCTCCGGATGCTCGAGTGGCGCTTTGGACTGAAGCCTCTGGCCGATCGGGACGCAAAGGCGGCCAACTTGGCGGAGTGCCTCGATTGGAAAAAGAAATAGCCGACTCTGCCCCCAAGCGGGCCTTCTGCTTGCAGTCGAGCGTTCGCGCGTATCCGAACGCTCACCCATGCTCCCGGAAGCGCTTACCGAGCCTGCTTCTTCCGGTGCATGAGCTTCCAGATCATCGGGGTGAAGATCAACTCCATCGCCAGCGGCATCTTCCCCCCCGGGCAAGCGATCGTGTTCGGTCGGGAAAGAAACGAGCCGCTGAGCATCGAAAGGAGATAGGGAAAGTCGATCTCTCTCGGGTTCCGAAAGCGGATCACCAGCATGCTCTCGTCTGGCGAGGGAATATCGCGTGCGATGAATGGATTGGAAGTATCGACCGTCGGCACCCGCTGGAAATTGACATGGGTGTGCGAAAACTGCGGGCAGATATAGTGGACGTAGTCCGGCATACGGCGCAGGATGGTGTGGACGATTGCTTCCTGGGAGTAGCCCCTCTCCTTCTTGTCCCGGTGGATCTTTTGGATCCACTCGAGGTTGATGATGGGCACGACGCCCATCAAAAGATCGGCATGGCGCGCCACGTCGACTTTGTCCGTGACCACCGCTCCGTGGAGCCCCTCGTAAAAGAGGAGGTCCGTCCCGTCGGGAATATCCTCCCAAGGGGTGAAGGTACCGGGCTCTTGCTTGTAGGGTGCAGCTTCTTCCTCGTTGTGCAGGTACCTGCGCACCTTTCCGGTTCCGGTCTCCCCGTAGCTCCGAAAGAGCTTTTCCAACTCTTCAAAAAGGTTGGCTTCCGGTCCGAAATGGCTGAAATGGCGGTCGCCCTTCTTCTCCAACTCTTCCCTCCGGGCCTTCATTTCGACGCGGTTATACCGGTGGAAGGCGTCCCCCTCGACGACCCAGGAGTTGATCCCTTCCCGCCGAAAGATATGCTGGAAGGCGGTCTTGACAGTCGTGGTCCCGGCCCCCGACGAACCGGTAACGGCGACGATAGGATGCTTTGCTGACATGCGATGAAATCCTCTAGCTAGCTTTGAAAGACCGACCGATTACCAAAAAGTGGGGATTTAAAGGTCAACTCCTCCCCACGGTCATGAGCTTGATAATAGCGCACGAGCCGCTCCACCTCATTGCGTGATCCCAGGATGACCGGAATCCGCTGATGCAGGGAACTGGGCTTAACCTCGAGAATCCTCTCCCGCCCCGTCGAGGCCGCTCCACCCGCCTGCTCGACGATCATGCTCATCGGATTGGCCTCGTACAAGAGACGCAGACGCCCTGCTTTGCTCGGATCCTTGGTGTCCCGCGGGTACATGAAGAGCCCCCCGCGAATCAGAATACGGAAGACCTCGGCCACCATCGAAGCCACCCAGCGCATGTTGAAATCCACGCCCCGCGGCCCGCTCTTCCCCAGCTGGCACTCCTCCACGTAGTGCCGGACGGGAGCTTCCCAGAAACGCTCGTTCGAGGCATTGACCGCAAACTCCCGCGTCTCTTCCGGAATGCGCAGATCGGGATGCGTGAGGATGAAGGTTCCCACCTCCCGGTCGAGCGTAAAACCGTGGACGCCCCGTCCCAGGGTCAAGACCAGCATCACGCTGGGCCCGTACAGGGTAAAGCCCGCGGCCACCTGGGAAGTTCCCGGCTGCAAGAAATGCTCGGGCTTGGGCTCCCCCGCTCCTTCCGGGGCGCGCAACACCGAGAAGATCGTGCCGACCGTCAAGTTCAGATCGAGATTGGAGGATCCGTCCAGAGGGTCGTAAACCAGCAGATAGCGACCGCTACGCTTCCGCGGGATCGCATGAGGGCCCTCCATCTCTTCGGAAACCACTCCGAGGAGCTGCTCCGTCGAGTCGCAGGCCTGAAGGAACATTTCATTGGCGATCACATCGAGGGGCTTCTGCTCCTCGCCCTGGATGTTGACCCCCGTGCTGACCTTCGGCTCGGCGAGACTCCCGCGAGAGACTGCGGAGGCGATATATTTACAAGCAACCTCCACATCCTTGATCAACCCAGCCAACTCCGGATCGAAGTCGGGCGTTCGACGCCGCTCGTCGATGAGGAACGTACTCAATGTGGCCCGATGATAGGGCATCTCATTCTCCTTCTCTTCTTGCCGCCCAAAGGGGCGGCAATCTTTAAAACCTAAATCGTTTCTTCTCGGAGACGCAAGCCTTACCGCCTGCGCTCCAGGAAAAAAGCAGCATTCCTAGTAATGCAGGTTTTTGCTTCGCTCGGCAATCGCGTTTCTCCACGCAGCATAAGATTCTCACCCTGATGCCAGCCGCCGCGAATCCGGACGGCTTGCTTCTCCGTCTTCCTCGGATTAGGAGTAGCGGGATCGTGGCCTGCGAGCAATCGACTTCGGCTTTTTTTTGCGTAGCGGGCGCTGCCGTGGGAACCCTCGGGCGCGCAACCACCAAGGGCCGTCCTTCCTCGTCCGCAAGAACCCGCCTCTTACGGCTTGCTTGGCTTCTCCTCCCCACTTTTTGGCTCACCGGGAACACCCTCTGTGCCCGAGAGGAGGCCGAAGAACCCGAATTGGCCCCGATTCCCGCATTCGGGAGCTACGTCGTCGATCAGGTGCGGCTCCTCTCGCACCGAGAGCGGAGTTCGCTGGAACGCGAACTAGGACGCTTTGCCCGACAGAAGGGGAGTCAAGTGGCCGTCCTGATCGTCGAGAGCACCCGGCCGGAGTCCGCCGAAAGCTATGGCATCCGCGTCCTGGAGGAGTGGAAACTTGGTCGCAAGGGACTCGATGACGGAATCCTGCTCCTGATCGTGACCGGGGAACGGACCGTGCGCATGGAGGTCGGCTATGGCCTGGAGGAGACGATCTCCGATGCCGAAGCAAAACGGATCATCGAGGAGAGGATCCTTCCGTTCTTCAAAACCGGACAATTCTTCTCCGGAATTTCGATCGGAATCGAAGCGATCCTGGCAAAAATCTCAGGAGAGCCGCTCCCCCCTCTCAAGAGGCATCCGGAGCCCAAGGCGGCCCAGACGTCCAATCGCATCCCTCTTTTGTTGGCGGCGCTCCTCGTTCTTCTGCTCGTCATCGGAAGTCTCTTCGGCCCCCTACTTGGACCACTGCTCGCCGCAGGCACCGGCGGGATCGCCGGCTGGGCTCTTTTCGGAAGCTTCTGGTTGAGCCTCTTGTGCGCGGTTCTCGGCGCCATCCTCGCCTTTCTTTTTGCCGGCTCGCTGAGCGGGAAGGCCCTCCTGATCTTATGGCACCGGGGGGGAGATCTCTCCCGCTTCGGCACGGGGAGGATGGCAGGAGGCGCAAAGGATGGGAAAGAACTTTCCAAGGTCTCTAGTGCGGCTTCCGGGAGATGGTGATGGGGAAAAGAGAAGGAATCCAGCGCTTCCTCCGCCACTGGATGGCCGGCAGCCGGTGGTCGGGCCGAGCCTTTCCTCCAGGCTCGCTGGTTCGCCTCGAGGCGGCGCTTGAACGGGAGGAGCACTCCTACAACGGGGAGATCTGCTTCGTCGTCGAACAGGCGCTCGACTGGTGGCGGCTCCTGCGCGGGGTGACACCCCGGGACCGCGCCGGGGAGCTCTTCGCGCAATTGGGCCTATGGGATACCGAGAAGAATAACGGCGTCCTGCTCTACGTGCTGCTGGCCGATCGAAGCATCGAGCTCGTGGCGGATCGCGCCATTCGGCGACTCGTGGGAGACTCGGGATGGCAGACGATCTGTTCCGGGATGGAGGCCGAGTTCCGGAGAGGACGGTTCTTGGAAGGGAGCCTCGAGGCGATTCGGGCGGTCGCTGCACTGGTCCGGCAATATTTCCCCGTCCAGGCCGGAAGCGGGACCGCTCCTCCTCCTGACCTCTCCGCCCTCGAGCACGACCGCACCGTTTCCGAAGGAGAGACGAACCGGTGAAGGACAGAGGAGTGCCCGCCGCGCGCGTTCATTTGTGCGCGATCACGAACAGCAGGACCGTGTCGAAAATCATCCAGGCAAAAGAGAGCATCAAAAGGATCTCCACCGCGATAAAGAAGTTCGTAGAGATGAAGTCCTGGGCCGCGCTGTAGCACTGCTCGATCCGGTCGAGCTTCGCGTTGACCGCCTTCGAGAGATCTCCGATGTCGAAGACCTGCTCGACGTAGCGGTGGATCGTCCGTAGATGCCAATCCGAATCGATCCGCAAGACATTACCAAATACCTGGTATAGCGATTCGACGATCGCCAGCTTGTCGCGAACGAAGTCCATCGCTTCGCTCGAAAAGCGCTCGTACCAGCGAGGCATCACCCAGAATTTATGCCAGGGTGGAAGATGAGCCACCAGCCCCCGGGCGCGCCCGATCTCGCGGTCGAGAAGAGAGTTGTAGGACCGGAGGTTCCAGTAGACCGCATAGGCGAGCCGGATCATATCCAAGATCGTTCCGGACTCCTGGGAGGAGACGACTGCGCCGAAACGCTTGATGAGAATGAGCTCGTTTTCGTAATAGCCGAAGTTCACGAGCTTCTCTTGATCCAGAACGAACGAGGAGAGGATGTCGTAGTTCGGCTCGCCGCTGACCATTCCGTACAAGGTCTTCCGGTTCTCCCGGAGAAAGACCTCGGCGTCCCCGACAAAACCCGGTTCCAGCGACAGAATCGGAAAGACCTGGACCTCCTCCAGCCGGAAATCATACCGATAGGTCGCGAACTCTTTCGCCTCGGCAAGCACCTCGCCGATGGTTGCGCGAGCCCAATCGGGGATCGGAGCCTTGCCGAGCCGGAGCGAATCGATCCGCGAGGCGAGGCTCGCATAGAAATTCAAATCCCCCTGGACCGAGAAGGAGAGCTGGAGGATGCCGACCCCGAAGTTATAGATCCGGGCCACCGCATCGCCCTCGGCCAACAGGGTTCCCCGAAACGTAACGGGCTCGGTCCTCGGCCGGGCGAACTGCTTCATAAGCCCCTTGGTCTCCGGCTCCCGGAAGTCGAGCTCCAGGCCCATATCGAACGGGATAAGAAGGAAAAACCGCGCTTTCATGGCCTACTCGTCTTCAGCTTAGCACTCCGCGCGGCTTCTTCCAGTTTCTCCTGCTTGCTCTTCCTTTCTCCTCTCTTCGAGAAAGTGAAGATGTTCCATGGAACACTTCTTGCCGAAAGACCTATTCCTATTTTTTACTTTCGCCGTGAGCCAGGACCTTCCCCCATTTCCGCCCTTCGACCTCTCGCGCCTGCTTCGGACTATCTTCGCGCCGCGCCGCGGAGAGCGGATTGCTCTCCTCATCGACCTTCCCGATCCACAACAGGTTCGAGACCATGCGTTCCTGGGGGATCCGGGCCGTCCGGTTCAGCGGCTCGCCCACGAGGTCTTTTTCGAAGGGCTCCGAAAGGGGGTTCGGGAAGAGCTTGGGCTGGCGGGCGGCGATCTTTTCGCCTATGCGGAGACGGGAGGAAGCAACCTCGATCTGCCCCAGGAAGCCTTTGATGTCGCCGGCAACCGCCTGCTCTTCGATCGGGATCTCTATCCCCGCTTCGACATCTTCCTCTGCTTCTCCCGCTTCTCGGCGACGGCTCCTCTGACCGCCAAGGCCAAGGTCTTCGGTTTTCGCGGAGCGACCATGCATGGCCTCAACCGGACGATCCTCGCCACGGGGCTTTCCGTCGACTACGAGGAAGTCAGCCGGCAGGCGGAGATCCTCCGCTCCGGCCTTTCCGGAGCCGACCACTTCCGGATCGACTACCGAATCGACGGCCGCCCCCTCTCGCTCACCTTGGAAACCGGCGGAATGGAGGCACAGAAGAGCCACGGGATCTGCCGCGGGGAGCAGCCCGATATCGTGAACTTGCCGGCGGGAGAGGTCTACTTCGTCCCGAAGGGAGCGGAAGGCGACTTCCCGCTCCGCTTCGAAGAAGGAACCATCGCGATCGTCCGGGTCTCGGGCGGGCGAGCCCAAGCGGCCCGGCTGCTCCACGGGGATTCGGCCCGAATTACTCTCTACAATCGCCGCCTGGCCGAGGACCCCGCTGCCGGAGAGGTGGGCGAACTCGGCTTCGGAACCCAGTCCCTCCCTCCGGCAGGCCCGGACATCCAGGACGAGAAGATTCTCGGGACCTTTCACATTGCGACCGGCCGCTCCGATCATCTCGGAGGACCGCTTGGGCCTTCCGGCTTCCGCGATCCCCGGAACGCGACCCACGATGATATTCTCTTCGCTCCCTTCAAGACTCCGGATATCCAAGTCCCCCAAGTGCGGATGGAGCGGAACGGGGAGACCCAGATTCTCCTCGAGGACTATCGGCTCGGTCCCTATTTCCGAAAGCTTCTCGGCCGGGCAGAATGAGTTCCGACTTTTACGAGACGAGCCCAGCCCTCGCCCAGTATCTGATTCTCCATTATGGCCCCGTCGAATGGCAGCTCCCGAGTTCCGCTTGCTCTCCGGAGTCGGCCGACTTTCCCGTCCGCTGCGTCCAGGAAGGATTCCGTTGGGAAGAGCTTCCTCCTCATCCCACGGCTCTCGAGCTCGGCTGCGCAGTCGGTCGTTCCTGCTTCGAGTTCTCCCGGCGCTGTCGCCGCGTAGTGGGATTGGACCTCTCCCAGACTTTTCTCCAGTCCGCCCGCCTGCTTCAGAAGACAGGCTCGATCCGCTGTCCGATTCCTCTGGAGGGTGATCAACTCGTGGAGCGGGAATTTTCCGTTCCCGCCGGCGTCTGCCCGGAGCGAATTGAATTTCGAGTCGGCGACGCCCTCTCCTCCCTCTTTGAAGAGTGCTTCGATCTCGTCCTCTCCGCCAATCTTCTCGATCGGGTTCCCGATCCCACGGCACTCCTCGATCGGCTCCCCGCCCTGCTCCACCCCGGCGGACAGCTCCTTCTCACCTCTCCGTTTTCCTGGCTCCCCGAGCATACGCCGCGGGACCACTGGCTCCTTCCCGGCTCGCAAAGAGTCGACTCGCTGCTTCTCCCGCATTTCACCCTCCTCCGAAGATGGGACCTGTCGCTTGTGCTCCGCGAGCATCCAAGGAAGTTTCAGTGGTGTCTTCCTGAGGTCACCCTGTGGCGCAGGAACGAGGATTAACGTTCCGAGTCGACGAACCGCTCCGACCATCAAGGCATCTTCGGCATCACACGCCGGAAGAGCCGCTGCCCCTTCTGCTCGATCTGCATGGGTATGCTCTTCTTGATTGCCCAATCGAGCCGCGGGGTGAGATCCTCTTGCACGTTGTTCGTGGTTCCCGAGAGCCGAACCGTCGTCCAGAAATATCCTCCCGCCCCCAACTGGAACAGCCCGACGTTCAGGTGGGGAATCCGTTGCGCGAGCTCCGACCGCAGACCGACGTTGAGCACTCCGGAAACCCGCTTCCCCTCGATCTCCGTCCACCCGTTCATCGTCATCGTGTCTCCCGATTGAATGTCGATTGCGGAAATGCGCATCCAATCCCCTTTCCCCTCGACATGACATTGCGCCCGGCTCAAGGCCAGGTGCTGCAGATCCCGCACCTGCAAAAGGGAAGCGAGAGCGACCAGGAACGGGATTCCACGAAGAGAACCCTGGTCGAGAAAGAGGTCTCCCTTGGTTTCATAAGGTTGGCCCACCCCCGCCAGCACCTTTCCGAACCCGCGGACCTTCCCGGTCACCCGATCGTTCCACGGGCTCGGGAGCACCGTCCCCGTCGGTAGCGCCTGGACCTGCCAGGAAAGATCAGTCGGCTCCGAGGGGGAAAGGCCGAGTTTCCCCGTCCCCGCCAACAGCGCCTCGGGCGCGCGCCTGAGATGACATTCCGCCGCCTCGATACGAAGAGTCCGCCCCTCCAAGAGCCCGTGCGCTTCGGAAAGGGTGAGTTCCGGCAGATCCGCCGCGCCAATGATCCCTCCCCGGGCCCGCAGCCCCCAGCCCTCCTCCGTCGCTTCTCCGCGCAAATCGATTCCCTTGACCGAGCCTCCTCCGGCCAGATTCGAGGGCCACTCCAAGTTTAAGGAGACGATCCGCAATCGTTGTAGGGCCGCGCTCCGCTCCTCTTTAACCCCAGGAACCGATGCACCCTCCACCAGCGGCTTTTCCCCGGTGGAAGGCTTTTGCAACACTGCCGTGAGCTTGAAAATCAGAATCCGCCTCACCTCCAGCGAGCCGCGGAGCAACGCGAAGGGATCGATCTCGATCCGGATGCCCTTCGCCTGAATGGAGGCAAAGTGGGAAGACGCACTGCCCTTCCCCTGATAGCCCTTCGTAGCGAACCCGAAGCCGGCGAAGGAAAAGGACTCAAAGGTCCCCTGGCAGCCGATTTGCCGCTCCACAAGCTTGGCAGCGTAATTGGCTAGCGCCTTCCCCCGGACGAAGGAGTTAAGCCAAAGGACTCCCACCCCCACGCCAAACAGGAGAAGGACGATCAGTCCCAGGCCGCAGATCTGAAGCCATCGACACCACTCCTTCTTGGAAATCGCCATGTTGCTCTCTTGGATTGGGTATCCGTCGGCAGCATACCTCGGGAACCGTTCCGGCCCGATGCCTTTTTGCGACTCTTGAACAAAGAATGCATCGCCTTTCTTGCCAAGAGCGGAAAAATCCCTTCTCTTCTTTCGCGCAGGGCCGTAAGAACGGCTCGCTTTCCGGCACCCGTAGCTCAGGGGATAGAGCAGCGGATTTCTAATCCGTTGGTCGCAGGTTCAAATCCTGCCGGGTGCGACTAGATTAAAATCGACTTCTGAAAGCTATTTCCTCTAGAATAGTAATCATAAGCCGATTTTGTCGTAGGCGCACCTGTATAACCCAAAGAGACCCAAAAATACCCATACGTGCTCCCCAAAAGTGGCGAGACAATGGCGAGACGATTGGCGGGAGAGGACAGCGGCTCAGCCCCAACACTGTCCTCCCCAGCTGCCCATTCCACCAGCCTTCGAGGGATATTCCTATACGCGCGTACACTATTTTCGGATCTGCGTCGGGCGGGATGCTTCCCGCCCCTACGTCAAGCCCCGGCGGTGCGGTGGCCTTGCCGAGAGGATGCGTCCTCCGCTGCCAAATGGCTGTGACGCCGACGCCGGCGGCTTCGGCCCGGGACGGCGGGATTGAGCTCCCTCCTATTTCTCAATCGCTCCCGTGCCGCTCGTTTTTCAGCTCTTAAAAATCCTCTGCGTTCCTATCGTCGCTGGAATGGATCTCCACACTCATAGCATTTTCCCGTCTCTGTTCTTCCCGAGAACGCAGGGCCATGGGAAGAACGAATACGGCGTTTCGGCGTTCTCGTTGCCGTGGGGAGAGCCAGTTCCTCCAGATGTTGCTCCACGATCGAGCGCTTGAATCTGATGGTGCGCTTCCCCAGCTTGACTCCGCCGGGGAGCCGTTTCTCGCGCCAGAGCTTGAGCGCCATTCTCTGACTGATTCCCAGCAGGTCAGCTACTTCCTCGACGGTGATCCAGTCCTTCATACCGCTTTATGCGCTGATGGCCCTTCTCGTGCCGGTCCAGTTCCGGATGACTAAGCCGCTTAAGGCCGTAAACCGGGGCAAGCTGCTTCCATTGCCGGGAAGCGCTCGGACCTTTTTGAAGCAGCGCTATTCCCGGAAGGGAAGTTTTTCCGGAAGCGCCTGTGGTCTCCTTGTTGTCGGGTCGATCGGCCGGGCACCGTTTGAGGGTTCCGCGACATCGAAAACCACAGGCCCGCTTTTTGTGTACGCACCGACGCACCCGCCGGTAGGTCGGGATGTCGCTTGCGTTTCTCTTCTCGGCTTCTGTTATGAGCCGGTGGATCTCCCGGATGTTCTCGGAGCCTTGGATGCCCTTCGCGACCGGCGGCCAATACTTGTCCGGCGGAGAGGGCTTGGGCATCGAGACATCTCTTCCGACCGCGGCCTCCAAGGCAGCAGACGCAGGGGGGCCGCCGCGACCGGCGCCTTCCCTCCGCGCTCCTCCTTGGCGCATCCGGCCGACCGGGACGCTCTTCGCATCTCCCTGCCGCCCGAGGGCGCGGCACCCGTTCCTGAAGAGGCGAAGCCCGTACGCCGGGAGCCTCTTCCGTCTCGGGTTCCGGACGATCGGCGCATACTGCGAAGTAGTTTAAACGTAATGAAGCAATATTGGATCGAGCACTTGGTTTCCTGGATCGTGGACACGTATATCGGGCTGCTGCGCTCGGTCGTCGACGGCTTCCGCGATCCCGTATCCTTCACGAACGTCCTCGTCGACCTGGTCCATGTCGCCGAGCTGGCGGTCGTGCTCCTGGCCGGATTCGCCGCGATCGTCTACCTCGCGCACACGGTGATCTGGGCCGTTCAAAAGGCCCATGAGCTTGCGCTGGAGCTGCGCGACGAGGCGGCCTGGACTTGGCGCCGGGTCGCCGGCCGGAAGGCGAAGGAGGCGGATAAGATCCCCAGGGAGGAAGGACGAAAGGAATGGGAGACCCTCGACGATTTCCTAAAGCAATTCGCCGGGCGGCCGTCCGGGACGCGCTCCTCGTTCAAGTCGAATTCGCGGAATTAGCCGGTCAAGAGCCGTGAGGGCAGGCCCGACCGAGCCCGGCTCCGCCCGTTGCTAGAACGACCGGTATTCGGAAAGGAATGAGCGCACGACCGCGGCGGGTTGCCTGCGGAGCAGGAGATCGAAGCTTATGGCCGGCCAGACGCCGCCGACGGCAGGCTGAACCCGGATGTAGTCGCCGATCCGCGACAAGTCGGGCATCGCCGGCCTGCGCGATCCCGGCTCGAGATAGAAGCACCCGAGATCCTCCGGAGGAAGCTGGTGGACCAACTCTTCGGCCTTGTACAGGATGGCGAGAAACTCCATCTTGATCTCGGGATGGTCCACATTTCCATCCGGAAAGTAGGGAGCCAACTCAGGCACGCTTAACCGGGAGTGCCTTCTCATCCCGTCCAGCAGCCGGTCCGGCGTCCATCTCGGATCTTTCCCGTTCGCGGCCCACACGATCGCGGCGAGAGGGAGGAAGGTCTTGTGGAAGAAGATCATCTCGACCACGTCCCCCGGCTGTCCCTGGTACGCCGTGGTGAGCGCCTTATTGACCGCCAGATCCGGCATCGAGAGCGTCCAACCGAGCTCCTCATCTTCCTGGAACGGAAAGTACCGGATCGCCGAGTCCAGCGCCCATTCTATCCCGATGCTGTCGGCTCCTTTTCGGACCTTGACCCGCTTGAGCGACGGCTGATCGAAGACGACCTCGAGATCGTATCCGGCCGCATCGAGAACGGCGCAATCTCGGCGGAACGCATCCTCGACGGCCGCCTCTCCGCGCTGGAGGAGATCGCTATCGTCCGCGGATCCCGCGGCACCCTCCGATCGCGGAAGGACCGCCGGCTCGGCGGCATAACTTTCCGGGCTCCTATGCGCCTTGAGCAGAGCGAATATTTCCTTCGGAAATTCGGCGATGGGCATCCAGCCCGGCCTCCCTTTCAATTTCGGCAGCCAAAAACCATGTATCGCGCCCTCCCCATTCTCGCAGCACGCAGAGAAACACCGGCAAGTTTTTCTCCGTGGCCACAAAGCTGTCCGGGAAGCGCCAAAAAGCAGCTCTATATCTTCCACGAAAGGCCTTGTTGGCCATGCGCAACGCAGTCTCCATGCTCATCCGGACAAGACAACCCCTTCAGCAATCGTCCTACCAAGCGAATCGCCGCAAGACATCGTCCGTCCCGCCCAGCTCCAGCCAAGAGAGACCTTGCTCGCGCATGAGGCCTCGTCTTGATTCCAGTTCACCTCTCGACACCCTTTCCCGGCAGTCGAGGACCTCCCCGGCGCTCCACGGGCAGAGTTCGGGCACGTCGCCGGAGGCGATCCGCGCGCCTGTCCTTTCGGCTTCTGCCGCGGCCTCGACAACCGCGGCCGGATACTCCTCGAAGGCCATGTGGGGAACGCAGTTGAGCACGAAGTGTTCATCCCGGCAAATTTCCCGGATTTCCTGCAGCGTCTGGTCGATTCGTCCCTCCAACCGCCTCGCCACCTCGGGACCGAGATCGGCATACGCCAGAACAGCCGCGCCCGAAGGATGATCCGCAGCAGCGGCGGCAGGTCTTGATCCTGATCGAAATGGACCAGATCCACCGAGACATCGTTTCGCTCGGCTTCCTTCCTCGCTCTCTCATCGATCCGCCGGCCGACGATGAGAGCGAGGCTTTCCTTGGGCGGCCCGTGGATCCAGAGCGATACCGGAGAATCGCCCAAGCGGACGGCGGTTTCTAACACCAGTCGGAAGAGATCGCGCCGCC
Organism: Methylacidimicrobium tartarophylax; assembly: GCF_902143375.2. Taxonomy (GTDB): domain Bacteria; phylum Verrucomicrobiota; class Verrucomicrobiia; order Methylacidiphilales; family Methylacidiphilaceae; genus Methylacidimicrobium; species Methylacidimicrobium tartarophylax. The sequence continues at coordinate 15,427 of NZ_CABFVA020000087.1, forward strand.
TGGCCGCCCGCTGCACGTTCTCCGTGCGGATATTCTCGCGGACCACCATTGCGATGCAGTTCGTTTCCCCAGTCTCCTTCTCTTTCGCGACCGCCAAAGCATGCGCCCAGATCAGCAGCTTCTTGTCCTCCTCGGAAAGCGCAAGCGGGCCACTAGTCTTATCGAGGGTGTCCTTCAACTCATCCCATTCGAGGATGTGCCAACGACTCCCTCTTCGGAACGGAAGAAATAGCGACAGGCCTCTCCGTTCGATTCGCGACGCGAAAGACGACTGCAGCGTTTCCTCGACGCTATTGCCGTCCCACTCATCGGCTATCTGGGCTACCGTACCCTTCCCGTTCGGTCCCAGCAACCCGCCCCCGGGAAATAGGGAGCAGAAGCAGGCCGCGGTTCAACGCTTCGACGGCTCGATCGGCTCCCGGAGCGGTTTACCGCGCTTCTCCGAGCACGGTCCAGACCTGGCGTTCTCTGGCCGCTTCCCTTGCATCCTGGCCAATGGTGTCCTCTGATCACAACGGGCAAGACGGGAATGCGCCTCTGCCTTGAATTCGCCTCCACGGCCCTCGTCAGGATCGCCGATCGATCGCTCGCCCTTTCCACGTCCTCCTTGCCGATCGCGTAGGAGGTTCCGACAGCCAGAAAGACTCCCTTGCCCTGCCGCTTGACAGCAATTCCCTGGTCAGGCGTCACGAGACGCTCATAGGAACTCCACGCGGTTCCTCATGTCCTCAGCATTCAGTACGAGTTGGATGAGCATCAGTCCCCGGATCATCGTACCAATGGGCGTCCCGTGTGGAACGTAGACGATTCCGGCGTGCGGCTGGCCGGCAGCATGCAAGCGCAGAAAGTCCGCATCCTGTGTCACAAAGACTCGTCCCTCGCTCAGCGCGAGGGCTAGGTGTTGCTCGTCCTTGGCTCCCAGCATTCCGGCTTCCTGGGTTCGGAGAGTCTCCGCTCCGCGTCGGCGCAGCCCTTCCGCTACCGCTCGCGGCACGTGCTCATCGAGATAGAACTTGATCGACTCAGCCACCGAGCTTCGCTTTTAGGATCGACTGAGTGCGGTTGCGCATCTCGGCGGCGAATGCTTCATCCGCTCGGATCGACTGATCGATCTCGTCGCGGTGGTCGTAGTAGTAGGTAAGCGCTGCGTACACGTCGGCCAGGGACAGACCATACTCGGTGGCGATCTCGTCGGCGGTCAGTCCCAGCCGTTCGTGCCAGATGACCACATTCTGAACCGTGATCCGGTGTCCGGCGATCCGGGGCTTGCCTCCCGCCACTCCCGGGGTGATCTCGATATGCCCTAAAACGGTACTCATCTTGTTAGCACGGAAACTTCTCGCCTGCCCAATCCGCCTGATCCTGCATGGCGAAGGCCCGGGGTCCTCGGGAATAGGGATCCGGCTCTCCGAGGCTCTCGCTTGCGTTACAACGTTCCCGCACTCGCGGGGTCGGCTGCTGCCATCGCAGCCGCTTTCGGTCTTCCGCTTCAACCGGCAACCGGATCTCAAGAGCCTGCTTCTGATCTCCTCCGTCCCGTCGGAATCGGCCAGGAAGGCGTTCAACACCTCTCTCCCACTCCGGATCCTCGCGGAGAGCGGCCGGGATGCTGTCGGCGGAGTGCATAGGAGCGCTCACGTTCGAACTGTAATCTGGCTGGGGCGTGAAAACAACCCGGCCGGACGACGACCCACTTCCGTTTCCAGACGACACGATGTGCACAAGGCCAACGTTGCCCCGCTCCAGAGGCCGGCGTATCCTTGAAAGTGAAGTAAGGAGAACTCCCCATGCCCACGACGACTCTAGGCCCGTACACGGTCAAAGATTGGCTTGCCACTCCCGAAGGCGAGCATTGGGAGCTCATCGACGGGAATCTCGTCATGACGGAGGAGGCAACTGGCAATAGCAGGTTGGCGAAGGAGATCGAACTCGAAATCGGCTTTTACCTTCGACGGCAGCCCTTGGGAAGCGTAGAGCGCAATATCGCCTTCTGCTTTCCTGGAATCACGGACGCAGACCGCGAAGGCGTGGTCCCGGATCTCTGCTACATCCCGAATGACCAGCTGGAGCGTTTGGATGTCGAGGCGAACGTCCAAAAGGATGTGGTGCCGGCCCTAGTGATCGAAATCCTCTCTCCATCCACCAGCCGAATCGCCCTCGTGGACAAGGTGGAGATCTACCGCGAGGCGGGCGTGCGGGAATACTGGATCTTCGATCGACACCAGGAAACGGTTCGGATCTTCCGATTCTCGGAAAACGCGGAGGAGCCGGTTGCGGTCTACAGCTTCGGCGATACGCTCACGACTCCGCTGCTGCCCGGATTCGCTCTGGAAATGCCGAAGATCCGGCAGGCCCTGGCGATCCGGAGGGAAAGCCAGGACTTATCGCGCTAAGTCTTGGCCGAGGCACTCCTCGTCGGCCGCTTCGTTTCTTTCAAATTTCTCGGCGTAGGCGAGAAGCGTCTTCCTTTTCGTCAAGGGCGGAGCTGCCATCAGGCAAAGCCCTTCGGCATTGCAACGACGGTTACCCGAACTTCCCCTTCGCTGATGCGCAAGTGATTGCAACAGAACGTTAAGACTTTTTCGTTCTGCCTACATGGCCCATTTGGGCGG